>NZ_AULM01000074.1 GCF_000422285.1 Desulfatiglans anilini DSM 4660 | reverse complement strand
GTGGTGAAGATCCCTTTGCGTTTGCTGTCCGGATCCTGCTCTTTGAGGAAAGCGAGCACCTTCGCGGAGGTGTCATCATTGTGGAGCAGCGTGCCCTGCGCGGCGAATGAGACCATGGCATCCATGACCGGGGCCAGAGCTACGGCTGCGGTATCGAGGATATCCCACTGGGTGGAGGCGGGCAGAGGTTGGCCCAGATTCCTTTGAAGGGTCTCGATCCGGTTGAAGGGCATGCCGCAGCCATACTTCAGTATCGCCAGCATGGGCGTAGCGGAATCGTCGTATTTTTGCTCGGAGACCCCTTCGGGCAGCTCGGGGGTGAAGATATCTCCGCACAGATTGCAGCGTAAGCGGATTCGTTCATAAACGGTGGCTTTGAGAGGGGCTGTTCCAAGGATATGAACAAAGACCGACGGCATGGCCAGCTCTTATAGTTTACCCTTCTCACAGCTTGGTGAGGGATCCCCGGAGTTCAGAGCGGGGTGTTCGATGCGCACCCTGGCAGCGCCGGTGTACTGGCCTGCGCCGTTTTTCCCGTGTCCCTGGGGTTTTGGTTTGTCGCCTTTTTTCCGGACCGGTTCGGTTTTATCCTTGAGGATGTTTCGGTCTGTCTCGGTCGGGGCCCCCAGCAGGTACTTGCACAGCCGGCCGATGGAGGTTTGTTTCTCGGCAAGGACCTCCCGCAGACGCGCCACTGTTTTGGCAGAGTTGTTCCACCAAATGGTGCAGCCGACGCCCGTCTCTATGTGCCCATGGAAGCAGCTTAGCGTTTCATGCCGAAATTTACAATGACCTGCCTGAAGCAAGACGACGCATAACGGCCCGGCGAGAGGAGGGTGCAGGCTGACTGCATGGAGTGAGAGGGGACGTTTCGCAACGGCTGTGCGTCACAATATATCGGAACAATCTTCGGGCGGGAAACGGCGTCTGTTCCGAAATGGGTCTGCAAGCAGGTCAACGGCTTTCAGGCTCGGAGAGTGCCGGCCGATCATTTTCAGGGTGCGGCAAAGAGAGGCTTGCTTTTGCCGCCCTCTTGAGCCTATGAAGAAAAGGCTGCGGAGCTTTCGCTCGGGGCCTTTCGAGTCGAGAACGGCGATGGGAGAGGGCGGGCGGTGCTGAATCCGCGCGGAAGCCGTCTCCAGGCGGCCGGGTCTGAAGCCGGTTGCGCCGGGGGTTGAAGCGCGGGGCTGCAATGGCCGCCGGGCCTGCCGTGGCGGGGTTCGCCCGCAAGTCCCCCGCCCGCGGAGGGGTTCAGGGACGCAACATCCATTTCAAACGATCGAGGAGGAGGAATGGTGGACATTAGGACAGTGGGAGTGATCGGTTCGGGGCAGATGGGCTCCGGTATAGCGCAGGTGGCGGCCGCAAGCGGATACGCGGTGATCATGAACGACATTCAGGATGCGTTTGTGGAGCGTGGCTTTGCGACCATCGAAAAGAGCCTCGGACGGCTCGTCAAGAAGGAGAAGTTGACCCCCGAGGACATGAAGACGATTCTGGGCCGCATCGAAGGTTCGATAGCGCTCGATGACATGACCCGTGCGGATTTCGTCATCGAGGCGGCCGTGGAGAACGAGGAACTGAAAGCGCGGATCTTCGAGCAGTTAGACGCGGTCTGTCGGGAGGAAGCCATACTCGCCTCCAACACCTCGTCGATCTCGATCACCCGGATCGGATCGGTCACCAAACGGCCTGACAAGGTGATCGGCATGCACTTTATGAACCCCGTTCCGATGATGAAGCTCGTCGAGATCATCAACGGCCTGGCCACTTCGCAGGAAACCTTAGGGACCACTCGCGACTTGGCGGTGGCGATGGACAAGACGCCTGTGCCGGCGAACGACTTTCCGGGGTTTATCAGTAACCGCGTGCTGATGCCCATGATCAACGAAGCGGTCTATGCCCTGTTCGAAGGGGTGGGGACGGCTGAAGACATCGACCAGGTCATGAAACTCGGGACGAATCACCCGATGGGGCCGCTGGCCCTCGCGGACCTGATCGGGCTTGACACCTGCCTTGCCATCATGGAGGTTTTGCAGCGCGGGCTCGGCGACGACAAGTATCGCCCTTGCCCCCTGTTGAGGAAATACGTCGCCGCCAGGTGGCTCGGCCGGAAGTCGGGTCGCGGCTTTTACGTCTATTGAGCGGAGTGGGGGCGCTGTTTTTTCCGCGGGATGTCCATAAGCATGCGATTCGGTCGGTCGACACCCCTCGAGGCCTCCGGGAGATAAAGGAGAGGGGGTGCCGGTTGGGCCTCGCGTACTCTCTACAGGTAAGCGATATCGGGGTCTGAGTCAAAGGGTAGGCTGGGCGATCGAGGCGAGGTCGGGTTCCTGGCCCCGGAAGTATGCGCGCAGGGCTTCAACAAGGACGGGGAAGGTTGTCTTTTTCTGAAGCCGGCAGGTCTGCCTAAGTGAGAGGATACGCTCCACCCAGCGATTGCCTTCTTCGCTCTGGGCGCACCCTGGCTGGATTTGCGCCACAGCACGGCGAATCGAAGCATCCTCTCAGCATGATTGTCGGTGGGATCCACTCCCTGCTCGGAGAGAAACGTCCAAAGGCTTTCGATTTCCCCTGCGAAGACGGCGTGCAAATCTGCCGGCATCATCCTTCCGGTCCTCCGGAAGGGTGATCAGGCGGATCAAACGAGCATAAAAGGCCTGCCACTCCCCGACGGGGGGGGAGCCTTGGCCATATGGCATAGTCGTTGGAGTTCATGAGTTGCCCAGAGACCGAAGCGTTTTATATCCGGGTCTTTCCTTTCGGAGAGTTCCTTGGCCTTGCGGATCAGATGGGCAAGGCAGGTTTGCCGCAGCCCGACCCATCGGCGGTACACGCTGTATCCGTCCGAGACCAGGATGCCGGCCCAGTCCTTGATCAATGCTTCGAAGGAGGCCTTCGAGCGGTTGGAATGGATCATGAAGAAAGCTCCTGCCGGCCCCGCCATAACCCCCTGTAATCGCTTACAGTAACTTCATTAGAAAGCACTCCAGGAAATGTGCTTTCCCCTATACCTATACAAAAACACAACGATTCGTAACTGGCGAAACAAACCTATATTTATGGTAAACTTTTTGAAAACGGAGTATGGCATCGGATGAAAGATATTATTTGATCGGTAGGAGTTCCTGGACCAAATATTTCCGCTATGCCGGCCTTCTTTAATTCGGGAATATCCCCGTCTGGAATAATTCCACCACCTATCACCAAAATATCATCAACATTTCTTTCCTTCAATAGATCCATCACCTTTGGGAAAAGGTAATCATGTGCACCCGATAATATACTCATAGCAATCACGTCAACATCCTCTTGAATTGCAGCATCAACTATCTGTGAAGGGGATTGACGGAGACCAGTATATATAACCTCCATCCCGGCTTCCATTAGAGCACAGGCAATCACCTTTATGCCTCTGTCATGTCCGTCTAATCCAGGTTTAGCAGCAAGCACACGTATCCTATTGTCTTCCATACGAAAAGGGCTCCAATATTTTGTTGCTAGAACAGAAATTTGGCGCTCGAGTTTATTGTCAATGCTAAATAAGCAGGCTAACTCGGTGCGTCAAAATACAAATTCCAATGTCAATTATAATTTAACTCAGCCAAACAAACATGGATTATATAATAAAAATAATAGATCAAGCTGCCTTACCCGAATGTTTTTACCTGAGCATATTCACCAAATACACTTTTTAGCACACGACAGATTTCACCAAGAGTCGCATAACTGCGAACAGATTCGAGGATATAAGGCATCAGATTATCTTTTCCCCGAGCACAATTTTCCAAACTAGTCAGGCTACTTTCTACCTTATACCTATCTCTCGTCAATTTGAGGCTGTTAAGCGCTTCGATCTGAGTCAATCTGACTTGTGGATCGACTCTCTGTAGGTCCCCCTCTTTTTCCTCCTCTACATGGAACGAATTCATGCCGACGACCACCCGCTTCTTCTGCTCTATTTCCTGTTGCCACTTATAAGCACTCTCCTGAATTTCCCGTTGGATGAAGCCGTTTTCAATAACCTCCACCGCACCTCCCATCTTATCGATTTTCTGGATATAGGCCTCCGCCTTTTGACAGATTTCGTTAGTCAAATTTTCAAGGTAGTAAGAGCCGCCCAATGGGTCGACAGTGTCTCCGGCGCCTGTCTCATGGGCAATCAACTGTTGGGTGCGCAGAGCCACCTGGACTGCTTCTTCAGATGGCAAACATAACGCCTCATCCATGGAATTAGTGTGCAATGATTGGGTCCCGCCCAGCACAGCAGCTAAGGCCTGGAAGGCAACCCGAACGATATTATTCTTTGGCTGCTGCGCTGTCAGTGTGCATCCGGCTGTTTGCGTATGAAAACGCATCATCATGGATTTAGGATTTTTCGCCCCAAATCTTTCTTTCATGATTTTTGCCCACAATTTTCGTGCTGCCCTGTATTTAGCGATTTCTTCGAAAAAATCCGAATGTGCATTGAAAAAAAATGAGAGTCTAGGCGCAAATGTATCCACATCAAGACCTGCAGTTATTGCAGCTTCAACATAAGCGATCCCATCAGCAAGTGTGAAAGCGATCTCCTGAACAGCCGTTGACCCTGCTTCTCTGATATGATATCCGCTAATACTGATTGTATTCCACAATGGCACATTAGAAGCACAATAGGAAAATATATCGGTAATAACCCTCATAGAGGGTTTTGGCGGGAATATATAGGTACCGCGTGCAGAATACTCTTTAAGAATATCATTCTGTATAGTACCCCTCAGCTTATCTGATGATACACCTTGTTTTTCACCAACGACAATGTACATAGCCAATAATACGGCAGCTGGAGCATTGATGGTCATCGATGTACTGACCGTATCAAGAGGAATACCATTAAATAGAATTTCCATATCTTTCAGGGAATCTATGGCTACTCCAACTTTCCCCACTTCCCCAATAGCCATATCGTCATCAGAATCATAACCAATCTGCGTTGGCAAGTCGAAAGCTACAGAGAGACCGGTCTGACCTTGCTCCAGAAGGAATTTATAGCGTCGATTTGATTCCTCGGCCGAAGCGAATCCCGCATACTGCCTCATAGTCCAATATTGAGTTCTGTACATCGTTGGCTGCACCCCCCTCGTAAAGGGAAATTCCCCAGGGAAGCCCAGTTCTTCGATATAGCCAACATTGTATGTGTCGACAGGAGAATATAGCCGTTTAATAGGAATACCGGAAGGATTTATAAAGTTAGCTTTTCTCTCTGGGTGTTTATTTATTTTTTTTTCTACCCCATCAGACCATTTCTTTGCATTATCAGCAATATCGCCCCTGCAATCCACTTCTCCAACCATTCTTATTTCTCCGTTTCTGCCGATATTCATTCCTTTTTCACGAATTTTTATTACATTTTCAACCGGTTAAGATCATTAACGAGTTGTTGCACGGCATCGGCAGATCCGCGAAGCGACCTTTCCTCATCCGGCGATAATTCTATTTCAATGATCTCTTCAATGCCCTTTGCACCTAATTTAACCGGCACGCCCATGAAGAGATTTTTAATCCCGTATTCGCCTTCAAGATACGCTGCGCACGGAAGTATCTTCTTCTTATCTTTCAAAATGGCTTCAGCCATTTCAACAGCAGCAGAAGCTGGAGCATAATACGCACTTCCAGTTTTCAATAATCCTACAATTTCTGCACCTCCATTTCGTGTACGTTCCACCAAGGCCTCAATCCGCTCGGATGGCATCAATTCGGTGATTGGAATTCCGGCCACAGTAGAATAACGAGGCAAAGGAACCATTGAGTCCCCATGGCCGCCTAAAACAAAGGCATGGGTATTTTCAATGGAAACATTTAATTCCATTGCGATGAAAGTACGGAAACGAGCTGAGTCTAAAACACCCGCCATACCTAAAATTTTCTTTTTGGGGAATTTAGAAACTTCATAAGCAACATGGCACATCGCATCCAGTGGATTGCTCACGATAATAAGTATCGTATTAGGAGCTACTAAGGCAATTTTTTCAACTACTGATTTCATAATAACCATATTGGTCGATAACAGATCATCCCGACTCATCCCTGGTTTTCTAGGAATGCCCGCAGTTATTATAACAATATCCGAGTCCTTCGCTTCGCTGTAATCATTCGATACACCTGTGATTTTACAGTCATGTTTTTCAATCGGTGCTGCCTCTGAAAGATCTAGTGCCTTTCCCGCTGGCACATTTTCCAGGATGTCTATTAAAACAACATCTGCTAACTCCTTCTCCGCAAGGCGCATTGCGACTGTTGCCCCTACATTGCCACACCCAATAACTGTAACTTTCCTTCTCATGATGTACACTCCATAACATGTGATTAAATCGAAAATAATTATTTACTCTATTCAGCGATTATCCGTACCAAAGAGCGATACCGAACCCACTGAGAATCTCACTTTTGATGATCAAAAATTTGTAAATTTATTTCGCTACCCTGCTACTACAAATACAAACCTATTTGCACTTACGGGCCACAAAATCCTGCAAAGGAAGACCTGTGAATTTCGAAATGTACTCCAGCTGTTTTTTCGGTGCGATATACCGCCCGGTGTCTTCGCACCGGACCATCTCGAAGTCCGTATTCCATATCCTTCGAACGCCGTCCTTTTGCTCCATGCGAATCACATCCACCGGACAGACATACGCACACGAACCGCATGCGATGCAGTCCGGCGGCGCTTCACCGAACGGCGTCGTCACCTTGCGGTGCACTCCCCTGCCTGCAAACCCGATGGCGGTGACGCCTACGACCTCACGGCAGGCCCTGACACACTGGCCGCAAAGGATGCATCCTTTCACCTCGGCCGGGAAGCGCGAGGAGGAGACCCCGACTCGCGACGCCATGGCAAGCAGCGCCGGGTGTTTGGGGTTGCGCGCCAGCAGGAGCTCCATGACCAGCCTGCGCACGTTCTGCACGCGCGGGGTATCCGTTTCGACCACCAGCCCTTCGGAGATCTCGTAGATGCAGGAGGCGACCAGGCGAGTGCGCTTCCCCTCGGTGATCTCGACCATGCACAGACGGCAGGCCCCGTAAGGCGTCAGCGCCTCGTTGTAACACAGGGTGGGGATATCGATATTGACGCCGCGCGCCGCTTCCAGGATCGTCGTATGGGGGGCGGCCTGGATCCTCCGCCCATCGATCGTCACGGTA
>NZ_AULM01000073.1 GCF_000422285.1 Desulfatiglans anilini DSM 4660 | reverse complement strand
TGCAGAAACTTGATAAGCGCAACATACAGGCAAGCTGTGTGCTCGATTTTGAGCCCGGCGAGGCTGCGCAGGTGGACTTCGGAACGGGTCCGACCATTACGGATGTGTTTACCGGCGAAGTGCTCAAGACCTGGATTTTTGTCATGACACTTTGCTATAGCCGCCACCAGTATGCCGAACTGGTCCTGGACCAGACGGTCAGAACGTGGCTTTGCTCTCACCGCCATGCTTTTGAGTTTTTCAATGGGATTCCCTGTAAAGTGATTATCGACAACCCGAAGTGCGCGATTACCCGTGCATGTTATTATGACCCTGATGTACAGCGCTCTTACGGGGACCTTGCGGAGGCCTACGGCTTCCTGATCAGCCCCTGCCCGCCTCGGGATCCGAAGAAAAAGGGCCGGGTGGAGAGCGGGGTCAAGTACATCAAAAGGAGTTTTTTGCCCTTGCGAGAGTTCCGCAGCCTCCGCGATGCCAACGAGCAACTCCAGCGGTGGGTGCTCGAGGAGGCAGGCAACCGGATTCATGGCACGACCAGACAGAAGCCTTTGAGCGTTTTCGCCGAAACCGAAAAAGTGTTCCTGAAGCTTTTGCCCGACGTCGCACCGGAGATGGCCGTATGGACGCACGCCAAGGTCCATGGCAACTGCCATGTGCAGTTCGAGAAGGCCTATTACTCGGCGCCTTTCAGCCTCGTGCACCGCAAGCTCTGGCTCAAGGCAACGGAGAAGACCGTGAAGCTTTACAAGGACTTTGAGCTTGTGGCGATTCATCCTCGCCTCTACACCCCTGGAAGACACGCTACAGTGGACGAACATCTTCCACCCGAGGCCCTGGCCTATAAACTGCAGGATCCGCAATGGTGCCTCAAGCAGGCTGAGCTGGTCGGCGAGCACTGCCACCGCCTGATCCGCAGACTTTTTAGCAACCGTGTCCTCGATAATCTGCGGGCCGCGCAGGGCGTCATCCGCCTCGGCAAGAAGTATGGCACCGGGAGGCTCGAAGAGGCCTGTGAGAGGGCCCTGCACTTCGATAACCCCCGCTACCGGGCCGTCAAGACCATCCTCGAGAAAGGACTCGATCAGGTCCCCTTCAAAGAGGAACCACAGCCTGCGCTCGCTTCGGTCTACCAGGCATCCGGCCGGTTCATCAGAAAACGCTCTGAGCTTCAGGTTCACTGAGAAAGGAGGCGCCCATGAATCCCATGCCGGATCTGATCCCCATGCTCAAGCAACTGCGCCTCTCAGGCATTCTTGATTCTATCGAGAGCCGCAACCGCCAGGCTATCGACGAGAAACTCTCCTACATGGATTTCCTCGCCACCATCATCCAGGACGAGGTGGCCCGCAGAACCCAGAAGAAGTTGGCCTCGGCACTGCGCCGGGCCAACTTCCGCAATCACAAAACCCTGGAGGAGTTCGACTTCACCTTCAACCCACACATCAACCGCAGCCTGATCATGGATCTTGCCTCCTGCCGTTTCATGCAGGAGAAGGTCTGCATCTTCATCGTGGGGCCCTGCGGGACCGGCAAGAGCCATATCGCGCAAGCCCTGGGCCATTGCGCCATCCGCGCCGGGCATGATGTCCTCTTTACGACCCAGAGCAAAATGCTCGCGCAGCTGCATGCAGCCAGGGCCATCAACGCCTTTGACCGCCAGTTCGCCAAACTGGCCGGCGTCGATCTGCTCATCATCGACGACTTCGGCCTCAAGCCCCTCAAGGGCAGTCAGGACGAAGACTTCCATGACGTCATTGCCGAACGCTATGAACGAAAAAGCACCATCGTGACTTCGAACCTCGATATTCCCGAGTGGACTGAGGCCTTCCCCAACCGTATCCTCGGGGCAGCCACCATCGACAGGCTTCGGCACGGTGCCTACAAAGTCATGCTCGAGGGCAAAAGCTACAGATCCCCACGGGGGACCCAGAAAGACCAAAAAATCACCTGCTCCAAAACGCAAAAAACACCAGGGCAGAAAGGGGGTGAAATCGGTTGATTTGACAGGCGCCCCGAGACCCTTTTCCGCCACTTTTTAATGGCTCCATTAAGGCGATCATGGGTGGCTCTATTAGGGTGATCATTGACAGCATGTGCCCGGTCTGCGGCAAGATGCAAAAGGCCACCGTCCCCAAAGAACACCGGACAGGTACGGTCCCAGGCTTTCGGCCATGATCGCCGAGATGGCGGGCACTCAGGCAGACAGCCGCTCAACGATTCAGACCTTCTGCGCTTCAGTGCTTGGGTTCCATATCAGCCTCAGCGCCATCCAGAAGATCATCGATCGGGCTTGTGCCGCGATCCAACCCCACTATGAAACGATCGGCCAGGCAGCCAGGCAGGCGCCGGTCAACCACATCGACGAGACCAGCCATCGCCTCAACGGCCTCCTGCAATGGCTGTGGGTCATGGCGGGGCCGGCAGTGGCTTTCTTCATGATCCATTCCAACCGCTCGAAGGAAGCCTTCGAAGCATTGATCAAGGACTGGACCGGCATCCTGGTCTCGGACGGATACGGCGTGTACCGCAAATGGGTCGGACTGCGGCAGACCTGCCTTGCTCATCTGATCCGCAAGGCCAAGGAACTCTCCGAAAGGAAAGACCCGGACATAAAACGGTTCGGTCTGTGGGCAACCCACGAACTCCAACGACTATGTCATATGGCCAAGGATCCCCCCTCCGTCGGAGAGTGGCAGGCCTTTTATGCTCGTTTGATCCGCTTGATCAGCCTTCATGAGAAGCGCAAGGATGATGCCGGCAGATTTGCACGCCGTCTTCGCAGGGAGATCGAAAGCCTTTGGACGTTCCTCTCGGAGCAGGGGGTGGATCCCACGAACAATCATGCTGAGCGGATGCTTCGATTCGCCGTGCTGTGGCGCAACTCCAGCCAGGATACGTCCAGTGAAAAAGGCAATCGCTGGGTGGAGCGTATCCTCTCGCTCAGGCAGACTTGCCGGCTTCAGAAACAAACAACATTCCCCGTGCTTGTCGATGCCCTGCGCGCATACTTCCGGGGTCAGGAACCCGACCTCGCCTGGATCGCTCAGCCCACCGCCTGATCCAGATCCTGTGATCAATTACCAAGGGTTTTTTCCTAGCATGGGAGGCTTTAGGCGTTATGGCAAAAATTAAAATTGATAAGTCAAGTTGTAGGGTTAGTAGCACGAATAATAAAGAGCCTGCTCGAATGCTGTAACAGATTTTTCCCATGTAAACTGATTAAGCAATTTCTGGCCATTAATGACAAGCCGAAAGCGTAGTTCATTATTGTCGATTAGCTTAACAATGTTGCTTGCTAAAGCATCTGTGTCTTTAGGAGGACTTAATAGTGCTGTATTCCCATGTATTGAATATTCTTTATGACCACCAATATCCGTAGCAACCAGTGCTGCTCCACAGGCAAGTGCTTCAGCGGGCGGAAGGGGCCATCCTTCCGACAAGCTAGGTGCCACAAAAAATGCTGCACGATTATAAATATTCCTAAGCTTAACCTGTGATGGATTTTGATGATATGTAATCCATGGAGGCAAGTTTTTAGGTGGTGCTGGAAGACCAAAAAAATCCATTTCTAATTTCTGATTAATTCTATGGACCTTTTCTAAAGCTTCCAATCCATAATTTGAACCTTTAAATTCATGAGTATGATAAAGCATTGCTCCACGATTAGGCTTTCTTCTATGAATCGGAACTTCAGTGAAAAAATGATGAAAGTCTAGCGCATTGGGTATGTAAAAAACTGATTGTCCAAGCTGTTTTGCTATATTTCTAAGCCACTTTGCAATGACTATTTTGTGTAGTGGAAGCTTCCAGGTTTTCTCAACACGTTCTTTTGAAGTGTCCCAGTCTTCAAAATGTTGAATAAAGTAAAATTTTTCTCCTTTGCGAGGGCTATATCGAGATATCCATTCAGATGTCATCCAAGCAGTTGCAACGACGATATCGCCATCAGGGATAAAGTGTTCATAGAAACAAGGAACCCAAAAAACCCGGACTTTTTTGTCTACTTGAAGCCATCGATCAGGGCGGAATGATTTGTCTAGAATGCGCTGCGGATAACGAACAATAGCTTTGATGAGCATTTTTAAAGATGAATCAATCCTGGTTATCGGAGCATGAACGATACTAACCGAATTATCTCTATTTGCAAGGCGGTTTGCGTATTCATAAACAATACGAGCCCCTCCAGACGGTTTACCTGAAGAGCCGGGAAGTAAAAACGTTATTTTCTTAGACACGGAGCCACCCCGTAAGATCACGTCTAATCAACTCAGATGCCTTTTGAAGATCAGACGAAAAATAATTTATAAGTTCAATTTTGAATTTATCACTTAATGGCGGACGTTTAGCGTACTTAGTGTTCCATTTTTTTAATTTTGTAATAACACCATAACTTTTTCTAATATGCATTCGTTGCCTACAACGAGAACATATGCGAAGAAATTGTTCTACGTATTTATATTGGAAATGTTTACTGCTGTTAAATATATTATAATTATCTAAGTGGTATGGTGATAGATGTAGAAATGCCAATACATCTTGATAAGTTTGATCAGTATTGCTCTTAAAGTTTTCAAATAGTATGATTTTTAAATTTTGTGGAGAAACAATCGGCAAGATTTTTTGTAAGTGCTCCCCATATTTAAAAAGCATTCCATATTGTAAAGCTTCTCGGACCCTATTGTAGGGGTCGATCTTTTTACCAATAAGTCGCTCTGGCTGTGCTCGCCAAGCATTTTCAAAATCGTATAACTGCTCACCGAAGCTATAAATTGCCTGCCAATGCCATGCATATGAGGCTTCAATTGGATTCCGTAGCAGAATAATAAATTTGGCGTTTGGTATTAGATTAAGGATGTTCTGTACAGCGGTATTCGAGCTTAGATAGAATACGGAACCTTCCCCAATAGCTTTGTGGTTTTCATTTGCAGTACTAAAATATGAAATGTACTGATTTAGAGATTGCGTATGCCTGTGTGAAAAATCATCATTGAAAAAGTGAAGTTCTTTTGGCGTGGAAAAAAAAACTTCAGGATGTAATTTCAGGTATTCGCTTAATGCAGTAGTTCCACTCTTAGGTGCTCCAATAATAAAGAAATTGGGTAGTTGCATTTTATGGTTCATCCGATTTTTGCATATTTAAAAGTTGAAAAAAATGAACGATGACGGATTTCTGTCTTGTGAATGCCAATTTGCCATGCATGGGGTGCATTACATGTTTCTATGCAAAACGTCTTAAATGGTTGTGCATAAGAGTTTCCTCAGCAAGATCCTTCATTGCTGCCATCTGAGGTGACTATTTTCCTGCCACCAGTCCCAGAACTGGCAAAGCTCCCTGGAAATGGGCACACGGCCCTGCGTCCATTGTCGGGCGGTAACCGAGCGAATGAGCCAGTTCCTACGAGCCGATGTGTTTGCTAGGAATGATGAGAGCAGGACCCATGGTCTTGCCTTCATCCTGCCAGGAAGGTAGCAACAAGCCAATTTGGGAACGCGAGGGTTTTTTTAAACGAGTAATGCTACTTGCTGGAGCTCGAGCATTGAAAAAATTTGGGTGCCTTAAGATTTACGCCTTTTTCGCATAAAAATTGAAAATGATGAATGGAAAAGTTAATGAGTTTTGAATATTCGGATGAATGGTATATATGAAATCGAGTTGTTGTATTTCATTTTTATATAAATGATGGTTGTTATATTCCAGAAGACAATGCTAATCATCCCCGCAAAAGCTGCACCGTTGATACCGAAGGTCGGAATTAGTAGAAAGCCAAGGGCGACAGTTACGATGGCTGCGCCAAGAATGATGTTTCGAAAGACGTTTTGGTTGTCTGTCATGTTCATGAAATATCCGGTGGAACCGGAGATCGAATTCACAAATTGAGCGATCAGTAGGAGGACCATAGCTGGATATGCTGCCGTAAAGTCTGGCCCGAAGAATAGGTTCAAAATGGGCTTGCCTATAAACACCAATACGAGCAGTATTGGTAAAGTGGTCCAGAAAATAAGCTTGGCCGATTTTTTTGCAACGTAGAAAAGCTCCTCCATTTTCCCGGTATGGTACAGTTCTGAAAACTTGGGGGCTGCCATGCTGTTGATTGAGGTCAGGACAAATGTTGTCAAGGTTGCGAGTCTCACCGCGATGTCATAGTATCCTACCTCGGTTTCCGGTCTGAACATGCCCAGCATGATTACCCCTGTTTGAGCGATCATAAAAGTCAAGGTCGATGTCATGAGCATGGGAAGGGAAATACCAAGGATTTCTTTTACAGGCATATGCACGATTAGATCGCTCTGTGCCGTTTTTCTCTTGAAGGCCCGATGCATAATCACCGCTCCGAATAGAGCGGTGAAGAAATACGCCCCGAAAAGGGCATAAACCGGAAGATAGGGGTTGGAAAAAATGAACATCAACGCCAGCAGAATTAAAAGTTTGGAGAAACCCGGCAGCAACTGCATGATGGCGAAGGTCCTGATCAGTTGGAGCGCTCTTACCGCTTGGGTGTTGAGGTTCATGATGGATAGGGAGCCTACGAAGATAGCGGCGAGTGCAAATAAGAAGGAGAGGTGGGGCTTGGAAAAGAGTCT
Organism: Desulfatiglans anilini DSM 4660; assembly: GCF_000422285.1. NCBI lineage: Bacteria > Pseudomonadati > Thermodesulfobacteriota > Desulfobacteria > Desulfatiglandales > Desulfatiglandaceae > Desulfatiglans > Desulfatiglans anilini. The sequence continues at coordinate 742 of NZ_AULM01000073.1, read as the reverse complement.
GGTGGCAATCAAGTCCGAAAAAATAAATAGCAGACAACCCGTAAATACTGACACACCGGCGACTAAATACTGAATTCTGCGGTATAGTATAAAAGCAGATGTAGCAGAGTGTTTGGCCATATATTCGGGGATCAGACGCAGAATAGAGGTGTTAGTCCCCATAATAGTGAAGATTGTGGCGAAACTCAGAAAAGAGGCGATTATGGCCATGACGCCTATGATTTCTGGACCGTAAACCCGGGCGATAATGATTGTGGTTATCATGGCTAGGAGAGTTGATATCACCCGCGCTCCCAAAGCCCAAACAGATCCGGTGAGTATTTGGGAGAACTTCTTGTCGGATATAAGGTTTTGGAGCTTGGTTTGAAAAAATCGGATCAATTTGTTTTCTCTTGAGGTAAAAGATTGGACTATAGAAGATCCAGTCCTGGACACTGGTTTTTCAGCACGATGATTTTCTTTTTTTCTACAAATTGAATCTGCCGATCCACGCAAGGTTTTAATCAATGTCATTGACTTAAGCTATGGGCTTGTAGGCCATGGCGGCAATTTTCAGTTTCGGCCCTCTCTTTCTGGGATTCTTCCGGCCTGGTCGGATAATCGATAAAGACTTACCCAGGAGCGAGAGGAGGCTTCGAAGGATTTTGGTGATGTGTCGCCGAGCAAAGAGGAGCACGATGTTGTTCTTTATAGACGAAAGCGCATAGGTGAAGTTGACCTGGTACCTGAGTCGTTCGGGATG
>NZ_AULM01000072.1 GCF_000422285.1 Desulfatiglans anilini DSM 4660 | reverse complement strand
GATTCAAGCCTTTCGAGCCGGCCTCCGATCTTGTCATCCCGCCAGTTGACGGTAAGCAGCGTAACGACATACTGGTTCAGGCTGACCTCGTTCCTGCGCGCCGCCGACACGAGTTCCCGGTGCAGAAACTTCGGCAGCCGCACTACAAACCGACCGCTGAAATCCTCCTCCTCCGTCTCGGGTTCGGGGATTGCGCGCCCTTCTGCCAGGTATTCCGCAAAACGTTCGCGCTTGGCGGCTTCGAGTTCCCTCAGGGCCTCCTCGGGTGTTTCGCCGTCGCCCACAATCCCCAGTCGCCCAAATTGCGGCAGCCTGGCGAGATACCCGCCGCCCTCCTCCTCCGCGATAGCCGTGATCTCCACTCTGTAAGGCAGCGCTGCATAATAATCAGCATTCCTTTTCATGGTCTTCTACTCCCAATTCCTCCAGGGCCCTTGTAGCCCGGATAATCTCCTTTATGTAAAACCCTTTCACCCGCTGACCGCCTTTCACCGGTACGGAAATTTCGCCGAACGGGCGGTAATCGGCCAACATGGCCAACCGGCTGCAGCGCACTACGATGTGCGAAGACGACTTTTGCTTCCACATTCCGGGGAAATAGGCATCCAGAAAGGTCGTGACTTCGTGCAGATGGGCCTCCCTGGGAACATGTTCGGACCACTTCCGGTAGAGTTTCTCAGCCTTGCCCAACTGCACCTCCATGGTTGATTGATATTATATATAGTATCATTTTTGCATGGAGTCAATCCCTGATAATCTTTCCATCCTCCGGCACGATCTCGCGGGGGACGAACCTGAAGCAGCGGCTCAGGTCCGGAGGCGCCTCGATTCGAGCCCCGGGCGCAAGGGTGTGATTCATCTAATTTTCCTTAACCAGCCGCCAGAAATAAAGAATCTGCCGCGCAAGGTTGCAAGGTCGTATGGTCGACTGGCTTCAAAACCCCTGCCTGCCATCACAGCAATGGTACCCGAACACGGATTCTCCCCTGACAACCCCCTCGTAGTGAACACCACGCATAAGCCCGGAGAAAATTTTACCTTCGCTCTTTATGCCGTTCTTATCGGGCTTTCCCAATAAAATGCGAGGCAAAAGACTCTTTCAAAGGGCCCACAATCGGTTCCAGCTCTGACAAATCCACGGATTTTATAGACAGGCCTTTTTTCTCTCCTAACCTTTTAAAAACAGCATCTGCTGGGGAGCTACCAGTTAAGATCAACAGATCCGCCCACTGGTTCTTTCCATGGAATGCCTTTTGAAGCAATTCTTCTACATCTTTTTCTGAGGGTGCTTCATTGACCACTCGTAAAAAAACCTGTCCAAATACATAACAGCTACCGGCATCTATCAATACATATACGTCATAAGGTTCACCCTTGACGAACAAGAATTCTTCATTAATTCTGATCGCTATCCACGCTTCATTGATTCGGAACTGATCTGGCGTAAGCATAGTATATATCCCATCCATAAAAAATAAACCCTACAACGCTCAGCTGCGGGACGGCGAAGAACGAGCCGCCCATCAAAAGCGACATGTTGGGCTATTTCAGTCATCGATCATTTTAACATCGCTCAATTTTCTACGCGGTCAAACCATCGGTTCGCCAGCCATTCCACACGGCGGGTCGAAGGAACCATGCCAACCGACCAGCGTACGCCCAAACGAATCAGCTCGAGACATGCTGCCTCGTGCCCGAAATAGGCCGCCTGATGCAAAAATGTCCAACCAGAAGACGGCTTTTGGTATCTGCTGCACTGCTGCGCCAGCTGCGGATCTCGTCGCCAATCAGATAGAACCTGCTCCCAGTTGCCATGCTTCGCATCTTTATATAAACCTTCGATAGTCTTTTGCTTTTCACCCATAAATACCCCAATTGCAGTCAACACTGCCCAGCGCCCCGGATAACCGACTGGCAATCGAGCACAGCTGAATTGCCAACCCGAGGTGATACGGTTCTTGGAAGGTTATCTCTGTATGAGTTTATTCCCCAATCGCTTCGCCTTTCCCGCTAACGATGGAGAAATCTCATTTGACTTTTTGGTCCCTGTTTTTGTTATCTTTCCCACTGTCTTGTAACCTCCGTAGTGTAAAGCTTCCCTGACCGCTCGGATAGCTCCCCTGCTCTCGGGAAAAATGAAATTGAAAGGCCACGGTGTCGTGCAAACCGTCACAACAACGGCGCGCTTCCCTTTCTGCCTTGGTTCTGGCATTCCCTTAGGACTTTCCCCCATTAATACCGGTACATTGCGATCGAAAAGAAGCTTTAGCGGCGCGGACATATTCCCCCAGTGCGTCGGCGTACCAATAATTAAGGTATCAGCATCCCAGAAAAATGTCGCGACCGTAATATGAGTAGTGACCATAAAATCGCCTAACGTACTGAAATACAAATCCTTGGTAAAAAAAATGGCAAACTTGGGTTCACGACCCTTCAAATACTCGCGCTCAGACAGAAAGACCTCCGCAAAAGCACTGGTGAAGCCTATCCTCTCTTCCACCGACGGCATGAGCAGATCCCCCTTTTCAAAGAGGATGATTCCAGGATTGACCATTAATCCACTGATCGTCTCGGAACTTCTCAGCTGGACCGTTGTCCTTTACTGGTTGTGGATGCTATCGACAGCATCCTTGATTTTTCCGGGCGGTGATCTCAACCCTTCATGCGTCGGGATCCACGTACAAAACGCCTGCCTGGCTTTTCAAAACATCTGCAGGATTGCATAAGGAGGCTGAAGGTTATACCTCAACCGCAGAGACCGGAATTAAGACCATTTCTGGACGAAAACTACCCTGGGTGCCGGAGAAAGGCTGCGGGACGGCGGTACCTCAAGACGGACACTGATTCTAGGTTGCGAAAAACCTCCACGGTTTTGCGCCAAATCCTTTTTTTACCGAAATCGGCGTACATCTGCAGTTGATCCATGTAATGGGGCGATCTGGCCCCGTCAGGGGCAATGAAGGCGCTTTGCCCCGGAGGGGTCACTTCGTGACCGACAATCCCGGTGGGGCGCAATGCCACCATGTAGTTGATGGTACCGCGATTCATAGCGGGGCTCAGAACAAATGATTCGTCCGGGCCGGCCTGCGGCATTCCAAAAAAGCTTATGGCGCTGAACTCCATGGTGTCCACCGGCAGGCGCCACCCGTCGGGATCCGAACCAAAGGCCGAGCGCAGTTGGTCCGTCGCCTTCACCAGGGAGGTCCTGATCACGATCAGCGGGTCGACGCCGTTGAAAAAGTCGAAAGCCTGGGCCTCCGGCTCCGCTAGGGCTTCATACAGCGCCTTCGTGCCGGCGCCGAGGTTTACGTACCCAGGCTCTCCGAACCAGTCGAACAGTTCCCCCAGATCGTCAGCCAAGGCGGCTTCGAGGAAAATCGGCAAGAAAGTCAGGCTGACGGCTGTGGCCAACTCGTCGTAGCGCCCGTCCCGGTCCTCGTCCCGGGACTGGTAGTCCCACGCGGCGAAGGCCTCCAGGATCGCTGCCAGGTCTTCTCCGGGGGCGTCTTCATAAGCCCGCAGGATATAGGGAACGAAAAACCGGGCGTTGATGTCGGCATGGGATGAGACCCCGACCAGATTCCAGACCTCCTCGGGGGTGAAGCGCGCCCGGCCCTCGAGCGCTTCCAGCAACACCGCCACCCTGTCCGCCTTGCCCCACATGTACCACCAGATGTCCGGGCCGGGGTAGCCCGGAGCCGGGCTGTTGTTCCAGTTGGCGATAAAACCCTGGGAAGGGTTATAGGCCGAGGGGTTTCCCGAAATGCACTCGAGCCCGAGCCACTCCATTTGGCCCGTTCCGAAGGCCGGCAGGCGCCCGTCATGTCCCGGCCGGCGCCTGGGATATCTGCCGGCGAAAAAATGGCCGATATTGCCGTGCCGGTCGGCGTAGAAAAAATTGAGGCTCTCGGAAACGCGGTGAATCCCCTGCAGCCAGGTGGGGAAATTCCGGGCCTTGGTGGACTCGATGCAACCGAAGAGTTGATCCAGTTCGCGTCCTTCCCAGGTGCGTTTTTTTGAATAGGCGAGGCCCTGTTCGGGAAAGAACAAGATGACCGGGCCGTGGACGGTTCTGAAGACCGTATGCGCTATGTCTTGGCCGCCTTTGACCCTGATCACCTCGGTTCGCTTTTCCATCGAGCGGTAGGTGCCCTTGAACAAATATCTATCAGGGCGATCGGGTTCGAGGATTTCGGCGTAAAGGTCGACTTGATCGCCGGCGCCGTAAGTCGAACCCCAGGCGATATGCCCATTGTGTCCGAACAAAACGGCGGGGTACCCCAAAGGCGCATTGCCTACGACATCAAAGCCACCGCCGTGCAGCCCGACTGAATAGGAATAGCTGGGGCTGAAAAAACCGAACTGTGGTCCGCCCACCAGAATGGCCGCGGCTCCGGCGGCCTTACCCCGTCCGATGAGAACCGCACTGCTGAAAGAACCCGGATTGCCGAGGCGCAGGGTGGGTTTGGGCGCCTGGGCGATGGAACCCGCCGCCCTGGTCCGGGGCCGGCTTGCTCCTGGACCGCCCGCCGGGACCGGGTAAGCCTTCCCGGCCGTACTGGTCGTGGGCGCCCCGTCAACAGCAGAGCGCGGGATCAGTTGATCGAATATTTTCCACGCCGTCTCCTCCCCGTGCCGCTCGATCAGGGTCTTGAGGATGTAGAGATTTTCCGTCTCGGAGTTCATATCCCCGAATTGGTTGATCATAGTGCCGACATAAATCATGGCGACATCGTAGGCGGTCCATGGTTCGGGCCTGAAATCGAAGTCGAGGAATTGCCTCGGCAGCAGCCTATCCAGGTCGCGCTCGATCTCCCTGATCCAGGCATTGATACCGTCGGCGTAGCCCGTCAATATATCTTTGTGTCCCCGGCCGAGCCTGATGATCTGCTTCTTGATGGAGGCGGGGTTGAAATGGGTCCGAACGCTCTTGTCTAACTCGATGTGCTCCGGCCCGAGGACTTCGGCGACACGCCCCTGCGTGCCGCGTTTGAGCATCTCCAGCTGGAAGAGACGATCCTGGGCGATGGCATAACCGTAACCGTAGAAGAGGCCGTAAACTTCATCCGCGTAAATGTGCGCCACGCCGAAGCTGTCGCGTACGACAGCCGCTTGGCCCCGGTGATCGTAGGCATCCGCAGGGGCGGCAAGGCTCATGCAGGCGGAGAACCAGAGCGTCAGAAAGAACAGCGGCACAATTCTCATCCGTGCCTCTCGGGAAGGATCAGGCTGAAAGGCCTGCGGGTCGGTCATCCGGGCTGGGCGTTTCGAAGCCCAACGGCATAATACCCGGGTGGACCAGGCGGCGTGTTGAAAAATCCGCTGAACCAGAGGCCGATGAAAGCTGCCGAGGATGCATGACTTGCCAAATCCCCATGAATGAGGCATATATGAAAGCATGTCATAGGGACGGGGAATGAGCGCAATGCAACGGCTAAAATATACCTCATACACCTTATTCTTTTAACACGCCTAGGGCTTGAAATACAAGGCCCCGAAATCCAGGAAAAGGTCATTTTCCAACACCTTGTTCATGCGCCACGGCGGTCTTGAAAGTATATCGGCCGCGTCGGGCGCTTTTTCCTCTGCTTAACAAGGAGGCCGTAATGTTTTTCGAGGACAGGCATCTGCCGGGAGGTCTCGTCCTGGGGCTGTTCAAACCCGAAGACGCTCCGGGCATTGTGGAGTGCTACCGGAACGTCCACGGAGATTCCTTTCCCGTCCCCGATGTGTACGACGCGGCGGCCATCATTGCGCACAACTCCGGGGACCGCTGCTACACCCTGGTGGTCAGGACTCCGGAAGGGCGGGTGGTCGGGTTGGCCGCCCTGCATCTGGTCGAACAGCACCGGCGGGTGTTCGAGGCCCGCCAGCTCATGGTTGCCAAGGATTACCGCCGGCGCAATCTGGCGAAAATCCTCAACGACGCCAACATCGGCGAACTGCCGGCTCTTGTGAGTGCCGGGGCTGTATTCAGCGAACTGGTCTGCAACACCCCGGCCTCCCAAAAACTCGTACGCAGCACGGCCTCCATCCCACGGGGCTGGAGCTGGAGTGCCTGCCGTCGCCGGAGGGCCCCAATGTTTCGCTCCTATATATGTATAAGATCTTTCGGGATGGGCCTCAAACCCTTTATCTGCCTGAGCGCTACACCCCTTTTGTGGAGGATTGCACCGCCTGCCTGGGGGTGGAGCGGGTCTTCGACTCAGGGCTGCGGCCGGGCGGCGGACCCTCGGCCTTGGCCGCGGAGCCGGTGCCGATTGCGGGCCTGCTGCGCCTGAGGGTGCGGCGCTGCGGCGCGGATTTCACCCGGCTGATCGATGAATTTTCAACGGAGGCGCCCGATCGCATCCTGCAAGTGCAACTCGATCTCGCCGACCCGGCCGTGCCTTGGGCGACGGAACTACTGCGGCAGAGGGGTTTTTTCCTGGGCGCCTACCTGCCGCTGTGGTACGGAACGGACGCCCTGATACTGCAGCGGCTGCCTTGGAAGCCTGAGCCCGCGGCCGTAGTGCTCATTCCGGGAGCGGCTCGGCGGGTGTTGAAGCAGCTGCTGGCGGATAAGGCCGGACTGCCGCGGAGGCTGGCTTGAGGTCTGCAGGCCTACGCCGGGCCTCCCTGGCCCTTCAGGCCGGTCGATCTCCCGGCGGCATGCCATTCGAGTTCAACGCCGTGTGCCTGATCATGGCGGCCGCCACCAGAGGCTTCCTGGTGCTTGCGGCCCTCTGCGCAGCCCTCCTGCCGCATGCCGGTACACCGGCCACCTATTATATAGCCTAGCCGTCTTGTATGGGCTATCCATGGGAGTGAACCTGCCGCTTCTCAACGCCTTGCTTTTCGCGGCCTCGCCGCCTGTCCTCAGCGGACTGAACACCAACCTGGCCATCTTTCCGCCGGATATCGCGATTTCCTCATGCCCTATGCCGGCGGAGCCCTGATCGCCTGGGGCGCGGACTTTGACGGACTGTTTTACCTTGAGGCCGGCAGCGTGCTCGCGGCGGCCGCGCTGATCAAAAAATAAAAAGTTTTCAGACCGCTGCTAACCCCCCCAACCTTTGTGCAAGCGCCTCAGGAACCACTGACCAGGCCGCGCGACAGCCGGGTGCCAACCTTCCGTAGTCCCCGCCGCGCAAGTTTGCATGGTCGTATGGCTTCAAAACCCCTTCCGGCCATCACAGCAATGGTACCCGACCGAAAACCGACTCTCTTCTGACGACCCCCTCGCAGTGAACGCCCCGCATAACCGGCCGGCAATGGAGCGCAGCTGAATTGCCAGCCCAAGGTGATACGGTTGTTATATGCCTGTTCCAATCAAACCTCTTGACATTTTGGTCATAATGGTCATAATGGTCAAAAAAGGAGGTCGATAATGGAAAAAAACATATCCGTGGGTGAGGCAAAGGCCACCTTTTCAGAATGCATCCGTAAAGTTGAAGCAGGTTATGCTGTGCTCATTACCAGGCATGGCAAACCTGTCGCCGCTCTGGTTAGCCCCACTGACCTCGAACATCTGAAGCGTTTGAGAAAAGCAGGGCCAGAGAGTGGCCTTGCCAGTATTGCTGGCGGCTGGGAAAATAGCGAAGAATTGGCTTCAATTTTGAACGCATCTCCTCGACAGGGACAGCGAAATACCCCAGACCTGAAAAATTGAAAATGGCCTTTCTCTTTGATACCGATGCAATTTCAGAACTTCTGCGCCCGCGCCCCGCAATAGCCTATGTGAAATGGATCATGAAAGTTGCTCGTGAAGAGCAATTTACCAGTGCTGTTGTAATAGGCGAACTGTACAAAGGCGCCTACCGCTCCCAACACCGTGAACGACACCTAACCAATATAGAACAACGGGTTCTCGCCGCTGTCAGCGTTTTACCTTACGACACAAGCATTGCGAAAGTTTTTGGTAAAATCCGAGCTCACCTTGAAGAAATTGGAACAATCCTTCCCGATGCGGATATTCAGATTGCAGCCACAGCTATAACCCATAATTTGGAGCTTATAACCGGAAACCTTCGTCATTTTAGAAGGGTTCCGGATTTGCAGGTCAATAATATCCTCGCAAATTCACGTAACCAATGATTTCTGGCCTCTTCTCGCACATAACGTTTGAGCTAACCGGCGTATAAAAGCAGAGCGCAGCACCGCTTTTGCACGTCCGTTTTGAGCGAGTTTTTAGGCATGATTGGTTTTTCCCCTCTTTCTGAGTCGCCCGGTAATCCCCACATCACCGCGTCATCAGCGCGAACACGCCCCAGCCCAGGTATTCACGCGTGTAAGCGGCGTAGCGCTCGGGTTCCGAGGTCAGTTGGGCTCGGACCTCTTTCGCGAACTCGTCGTCGGGATTTGCTTCAAGCCATCGGCGCATGGTGAGCCACTTGGCCGCCTCGTATCTGTCCCAGCTGTCTTGGTCTGCCAAGACCATTTCCACGACGTCGTAGCCGAGGCGGCCGAAAGACGCGAGAAGTTCTGGAAGCAGGAGAAAGTCGGAGATTGAGCGGGCAAGACACCTCTTGGCAACATCTTCCGTCGGCGGCAACTGCCGCCAATAGGGCTCCCCGATGAGGATGATCCCTCCCGGGCGAAGGCTCTGCGCCAACAGCTCGATGGTACCGACAACCCCCCCGCCGATCCACGTGGCACCGACACAGGCTGCCACACCGGCCTTCTCGCCAGAGACATAGCCGGCAGCATCGCCATGGATGAACTTGACTCGATCGGCGACACCGAGTTCTTCAGCGCGGAGTTTCGCTTGCTCGGTGAACAACGGGCTCATGTCGATACCGGTGCCGATGAC
>NZ_AULM01000071.1 GCF_000422285.1 Desulfatiglans anilini DSM 4660 | reverse complement strand
ATCGGTAGGGTATGCGCCACGGACGGTAAACAACAGCTGGGGCGGGATTATATATATAACGCTTCTAGATTGCTATGTGAGCGACAGTGCTGCAAACGTATTGACGGTGCGCAACGCATATTCTCAGACATTTATATGGGGTGTTCGTGATATTCAGGAATCGGAGGTTTTCGGTGTTCCTCTGGGAGCTGTTGAGCTACCAGCAGCAGGAGCGTATGGTTATAAGGCCCCCGGAGTTTTGATGAACCAATCATCGGTGGATTTCTGGTTTAGCGGAAGAACAGGCGATGTGGTAATCGAGTGTGAGTTTTATGATGTCGACTTCGGGGATGAGATCGAAATTCTGATCAATGGTCAATCGGTAGGGTATGCACAGCGGACAGTAAACGACAGTTGGGGCGGGGTTACATACATCACGCTTCCGGACAGCTATGTCAGCGACAGTGCTGCAAATGTACTGACGGTGCGCAACACATATTCCCAGACACTTATATGGGGTGTTCGTGATATTCAGGAATCAGAGGTTTTCGGGTAAGCGTCAGAGCTCTCCATCTTTTTAATCAAGCAGATCCCGAGTATCTTCCCTTTCTGAGCCCTGCGGCTGAAGCGCCGCCATAACAGATGCAGAGGAGGAGTCCTCATGAGCCAAGCAGATCGTCGGGCGCATTGGAGCAGGATCATGCCCCCAAGCTGCAAGTGGTCAGGCCATCAAGGCCTTTTGCGCCGAGCGTAAAATCCGCATCTATCAGTTTTATGCTTGGCGCTGCCGCTTTAAAGCCAGCATCCGCTGCCAACAGAAACCCGGAGGATTTCTTGAACTGTGTTTCCCGATAAGGATGAAGAGAACGCCCCAATCCGAATCCATTTGGGAGACCGCCTCTGGGTTGAAGGTTTCTAAGGGTTTTATCCATCTGGCAAGCGTGCTTAACACGCGGGGTCGGGATGTTATAAGTTGGCGCCATCCCATTTGGATTATATAAGGAGGATGGCGATGGAAACCACTTCGAGGAACCCTATCCCGCACAGTAGCTTCTCCCAGCACGATCTCGTCGAGGTCGAACGCCGCTTTGCCAATTGGCGCCGGCACCGCCGCAAGAAGCGCGCGCTGATACCACAGGAGCTGTGGGACGCTGAGGTGCAGCAATGCAGAACATATATATTATCTCCAAAGTATGCCGCAGACTGAGGCTTTCCTTACGCCCACCGAAAGGACACAATCCACCAGTTCCTGCTCGATGGTGGCGAGGGTGCGCACCAGCCGGGCGACTTTCATGAAGTTGGCGCGTGCCTTGGCGACAAGATCAAGCATGTTTTGTGGCATGGATAGGTTTTTCTAAACAGCCTGTGAGGTGTTTGAAAAGGAGCTATTTGGAGAGATTGCGGATGACGGCGATGACGCGATCGAGATCTCCTTCCGTCATCGCGGTTCCGGAGGGGAGGCACAATCCACGCGCGAAAAGATCCTCCGAGACCTGCCCGCCGACTGCGCGGGCAATGTACTGTTTCTTTTCCTGGGGCAGGGATGCCCCGATGCAGATGAAAACCGGCTGCAGATGCATAGGTTTCCACACCGGTCGGGATTCGATGTTCTCCGCCTCAAGCGCCAACCGTATCTGCTCGCGATCGGCACCGAAGATGTCCGGCGTAATGAGGATCACCGTCAACCAGCGGTTGGCTTTCCCGTAATCTGCCTCCGGCATTAATTCGAGGCCGGGAAGGCCGCCGAGCGCGCCCTGGTAGTAATCGAAGATCTCCCGCCGGCGCGCTACCCGTTGATCGATCACCTGGAGCTGCGCACGGCCGATGGCGGCCAGGATGTTGCTCATGCGGTAGTTGAAGCCGATCTCGGTATGTTCGTAGTGGGCCTGAGGGATGCGTGCCTGCTGGGCCAGGCCCCGCGCGTGGCAGATGAGTTCCTCGTCATCGGAAGCCAGCATGCCCCCGCCCGATGTCGTGATGATCTTGTTCCCGTTGAAAGAGAAGACAGCGGCATGCGCACCTCTGCCGGCGTGAATTTGTCTTTCTGCTAAATCTTCTACGACACGGGCGCAAGTGAAGCGCGCCCCAAGTGCCTCAGCCGCGTCGACAATGACGGGGACGCCGAATCTGCGGCACACCGTGTAGATTTCACCATAGTTGCAGCACTGCCCGTAGAGATCAGTGGGGACAACCGCCTTGGGGAGTTTCCCAGCGCTGGCGCATCGCTCGAGTTCAGAAGCCAGAAGGGCAGGGTCCATGTTCCAGGACCGGCGGTCGGAATCGATGAAGACCGGGGTGGCACCCTCGAAGAGGATGGGGGAGACGCTCCCGATGAAGGTCAGGGAAGAGGCGAAGACTTCATCCCCGGGCCCCACGCCGAGGTGGTGCAGAGCCAAGTGCATGGCCGCCGTACCGCTCGAGACTGCCAAGCAGTGCCTGATCCCGGTGTACTGGCTGAACTCTTGCTCGAAGGCGTCAACCATGGGGCCGAGTGGCGCGATATAATTGCTTTCGAAGGCCTGCTCGATCAAGCCGCTCTCTAGGCCGCTCATGTGGGGAGGGGAGAGAAAGATCCGCTTATGTGGCATGGCTACCTGTCACCGTCCAACATCGTTGCGAGTAATGCAGGGAGATTAGCAAGGCTGTTTAATTCAAACATTGGCTGGTGATCCGCAGTTGGAGGTTGCATGTGAACATATTCACCTTTATCCCGCTTTATCCAAATGGTGCCCATTCCTATCTGCTTGGCCCCAAAAAAATCCTTAACAGGGTTGTCACCTACATAAACAGCCTGAACGGGATTGTCCAAGCCTAGGCGTCGACTTATTTCTCTGAATGGAGTGATGCTGGGTTTCCAATTAGCTCTCCCTAATTCGTCTGTAAATAGTATTACATCGAAAAAATCGGATAAGCCCAGACTCAGAAGCTTGGCCTGTTGGACGCTAAAATAACCATCGCTCAGAAGGCCTATCTGGTAGTTTTTTCTTAAATCAGAAAGTATATTAGTAACTTCGGGGAAGGGTTTTATACAGGGTTTGTGCTCGCGGTAAACGCGGAGCAAGCTAGGAATAATTTCTTGGCTCCTACCATGAATTTCGAGCCAGCGGTTAAATGTGTCGCCTCGAACGCCTTCCGAAAATAGTTGCGTTAATATACGGAAACTTTCTCTTTCAGGTATGTTAAGATGTACCTGCGCCCATTTGGATACTGAACGGAACCCGCTTAGAACGAATTCCTGCTCGGGGTAAAGGGTATCGTCCAAATCAAAAATTACAGCTCTCAAGAGAGGCATGATCTTCCTTGCTTAAGAAAAAGGATTGATCAAACCGGGTCATAAAAAGACCTGTCTTGTAACTACCCACCTTTGGAATGTTTATCTGGATGCCTGCCAAGCGAGCAAGAAGCCATAATGGGGCATTGACACCTGCAGCGATTCCTAAAGGGATACCCCCCCCTAATCGGGCGTTTATCTCAGTAAAGTGAGGTACTCCAGATTTCATCATGCATTGCACGGTAATGGGGCCGACCGCAGGTAATGCTTTTGCGATTTTGATACAGGCTTCAATAATAGCACCATTGTGAATAGTTACTCCCTTTGCGACTTCCCCCCAACGGACTTCAATCCGCTTTCGCGAGGCGACTCCGAGTACATCGCCACTTAAATCGCAAATCACATCGCTAGTGATCTCTGGGCCAGGTAAGTATTCTTGTATTATGGGACTCGGAAGATACCTTGAGAAAAATTTGAGTTCGTCATTGTTATGTACCTTGAAAGTGTTCTTTGCTGCGCTTCCGCTGCGTGGTTTTATGAACACGGGGTAGTCGAGACTTGTACATAAAGTCTGATCAGGGAGCCAAGAACGTGGTGTGTCGAGGCCCAGACTGCGGAAAAAATTCGTTGTTAACCACTTGTCGTCCGCAATTTTAGAGGCTTTCTTAGACACTACCGCAACGCGAGCGCCTGTAGCCTCAATCGTTTGCTGGTGAGTTGCCAGCACAGGAATGTCGGGGTCTATTAAGGGGAGAATCAACCGAACACGATCACGACGGCAGATATCCAATAAGGTGGCTAAAAAGTCTGGAGCGCTCAAGCGCGGGATGATGTATGAAATATCTGCTTCTTTCAAAGCAGGCGCCAAGGAGTCGATGTCGACTGCAACAATCCGGCTTTTGAATCCAAGAGTCTTATAAGCTTGACGAAACGCCCGCAGTAGCTCCACTCTCCTGCCGACGCTGGTAAACAAGACCGTAGGTGCAAGTGACCTATCTGGTAGAGTTCCCAAGAAATTCCTCCATCGTTGCATGTCCGATCTGGGTGATTCTTTCGCGCTTGACGGCTTTCTAAATGGTGAGGGCGATGATCCCGATACCAAGCCAGAGAGAGAAACTACTTATGTACTGCAGGTGCAGTTTGAACTTTTGTTCCCATGTCAAGGCATTGCGGCCGTTTGCTTGCGCCAGCCGGGGGTCCCCGGTCAAACCTCATGCCGCCACGCCTGTTCGGCTGTGTACCGGTTGAGATATTGCATCAACAGGGGCCTTGGCCCCACAAGACTCATGTCGCCTCTCAGAACATTCCAGAGTTCGGAGAGTTCGTCAAAACTCATAGGGTAGAGCGGAGGATCTGTTCAAACCTTGTAAGCGCTTTTACTCCGGCAGCCGATTTCCATCCTCATCCCTTGTGTCCAGCATCGTCTTATGTCTAATACTGGAATTTACGTATAAGGTGTTCAGCCTTGTGCCCGCAATCTATTAGGACTAATCGCACCGCGAAAATCGGTGATTATTTATGAATAAACTCTAGGTTCTTCACCGACCTGATCTGCATCCCCTACACACGCGCTCTACCTTCGCTTTCTTCCCTCCTGATCTTTATCCGCTGAACTCGTCCATCGTCGCCTGCCCCGGGTGGCTGATGCCTTCTCTGCGCACTACCTTGGCTATGGTCATAAAAAGGATCTTTAAGTCAAGCCCAAGGGACCGGTGATCTACGTACCACACATCAAGTTTGAATTTTTCCTCCCAACTCAAAGCATTTCGGCCATTCACCTGAGCCCAGCCGGTGATGCCTGGCTTCAACTCGTGTCTTCGGGCCTGTTCGGGGGAGTACCGATCCAGGTACCGCATGAGGAGTGGCCTGGGGCCCACTAGGCTCATGTCGCCCTTGATGACGTTCCACAGCGCAGGCAGTTCGTCGAGGGACGTGGCCCGCAAGAAGCTCCCTATCCTTGTCTGGCGATTTTCATCCGGGAGTAATCGTCCGTCAGGGTACTTTGCCTCATTCATGGACCGAAACTTATAGACCGTGAAAGGCCTTCCTTCTAATCCTGGCCGCAACTGTCGAAATAGAATGGGATGTCCCAGTTTTGCTTTTACAAGCAAAGCAATGCATATCATTAGGGGAAAAAGCACAACTAGTGCAGAAAAAGCAATGCCCAAATCCAATATCCGTTTTCCAGAATTCTGGCAGATCTTTCGCTGGGAATCGGTTGATTCTTTAAATCTCGATAGCGCCATTAATTTCTAGAATCCCTTTCAGCATCTATGCTACATCACGTAGCCTATCTCATTTACATCCTGTTCGTATCGTTTTACATCAATATGATCACGCAAACAGAAAAATCTTTTTTTTGGGTTCACACGCTTCCATTTCGGATCTCTTGATGGATTGCTCTTATATCCCAGGAATGCCTCAATTTCATCGGTGTGCTTATCAATTTTTTCCAGAGGAATAATACGAGTGTTATGATCCCTCATGCCCTCCTTGTATACTCTAATCCAGTATTCTAGCAAGGCAATCACAATTCTGGTCTGTTTAAGTGGATTCAAGTCGTAGAAATCTTCCACACGTTGACCACAAATAGGATCTAAAAACAATCTTGCTACATAGTTGTAAGACACACGTTCACTCAAACTTGTAAAGTAGTTTATGACAGAAGCAATCCAAATTTCCGGTGGTCGTGACATCATCAAAATAGGTGCGTTAGGCGCAAATTCACGCACTTGGCTCAACCTGCCTGCGAAAAACCCGGAACACTCGATCTCAAGATTTAGAAAACGTTTCCGCTTTGATAGGAAATCATTGTTTTCGATATGCCTTAAAGTTGTATAATGTAGTGGTTCGTGAGCGACTCTGCACACATCTTTAAACATGCCTGACAGATAAGTAGTTCCTGTTTTGTAGGGACTTATGCAGTAAGCT
The DNA here is from genome assembly GCF_000422285.1 of Desulfatiglans anilini DSM 4660. Taxonomy (NCBI): domain Bacteria; kingdom Pseudomonadati; phylum Thermodesulfobacteriota; class Desulfobacteria; order Desulfatiglandales; family Desulfatiglandaceae; genus Desulfatiglans; species Desulfatiglans anilini. The sequence continues at coordinate 2,733 of NZ_AULM01000071.1, read as the reverse complement.
GTTCTCGGCTCGATGCTATGGCAAAGTCTATTGACCATTTTCACTGCCCTATACTCATAGATTGATCGCAATCTCAGCAGAGGAAAATATAACGGCGTTTTAACTAAAAACTGTTTTAACTTATTTTCTTCAGGGTGCATTTATTGCACATTCCTTTCGTTTTCAGACATTCCACATCGTAAGCGTCAGGCCAGCCCATCTTTCTGACCGAGCGGATCTGGGGTATCCTCCGTTTCTAAACAGAGCGGCCGAGCAGCCGCCATATCAGATGCAGGGGAGGATTCCCCGTGACACAAGTAGATCGCCGGGTGCATAGGAGCAGGATCATGCAGGCGCAGGCTGCGAGTGGGCAGACCATCAAGGCCTTTTGCGCCGAGCGTAAAATCAGCATCTATCAGTTTTATGCCTGGCGCCGCCGCTTGAAAGCCGGCATCCGCCAACAGCAGAAACCCGGAGCATTTATTGAGCTGTTTCCCGCCAAGGATGAAGGGAACGCCCTGATCCGGATCCATGTGGGAGACCAGCTCTGGGTTGAAGTGCCCCAAGGGTTCCACCCGCCGACGCTCCTTTCGATCATCGAAACTCTTACCAGAATCGGTCGGGGAGTATGCTCCAGGATCAGGTCGAGAAACTTCTGCGCCGGGTCTATGGACGGCGTTCCGAAAAAAGCCACCCCGATCAGTTCATGTTCGAGTCCCTGCTGATGGATGTATCCGATCAGCCTTGTGTCCGTGAGCCCCTGGTGGAACTGCCCGAGAGCAGCCTAGCTCGGGAAGCCAAAGCGAAGACCTCCAAACGGAACCATCCGGTCAACAGCCTCCGAGAGCTTCTCCCGGATCAGTGGCACCCGTTAGCAAAGCCGATGGCAGCTGTAGGGTACTTCTACAGAGGTATAACCTGAACCCATCCGGGTCACTGTTGCCAATCTCAAATTTCAAAGAACATCAACGCTCCGGTTTCCCACTCTGACACAGACGGTGATTGAATCCTATACCGAATCAAACACCCCGGACAGCTGGGTCCACCTCATACCGCTAAACTTTCATTGTCTCCATAATGACACGATTCACTTTATGGACATCGTATTTCTGATTTGCTATTCGAAGGCTAAATTTTCCCATTTGTTCAGCTAGTTCTGGATGAAGAATAAATTGCTCCATTGCCTTTTCAAGTTTTTCAACATTCCGAACTGGCACAAGAAACCCATTCTTATTGGCTTGAACAGTTTCTCGGCATCCAGGGGTATCGGTCGTGATAATTGGTCTTCCCATGGCCATGGCTTCCAATATAGAACGTGGAGTTCCTTCTCTGTAAGAAGGCAATACGTAGATTCGGCATTTTGAAAAAGCTTGGCGTATATCGTCGATCCAACCTAAATATGAAATTATCTTCTTATCCTGCCATTTTTTTAGCTCTTCTTGGCTTATGCTGCCAGGGTTAGAGTCCAATGCTCCAGCCAATAGAAACTTAGCGTGTGGATGCTTCTTTTTGATTCTTACGGCAGCCTGATAATATTCTCGTATTCCTTTTTCGATTAAAAGTCTTGCCACAAGCAAAAACACAGGCTCTTCGGGCAAAGGCTCAGGAGGATACCTATTCAAATCAACACCAGAACCATTGATTACAGTTACCAAAACATGTTTTGGTAAAAGCCCTTGAGTTTTGAAAGTATTTTTGTCGTCCTGGTTTTGAAAGAAAACACCAGAACTGTTTATAAGAGCAATTCTGTATAGGTGACGGATCAAAATTCCGATAATTTTTTGTTTTACAGATCTGTTTCCAAACGGATAGCCGAGTCCTGTGATCATACCGTAAACCTCAGTACTGTTACAACCCCTTGCAGCTATGTGCGAATAAATCACAGCTTTAGCTGTATAGGAAAGGATACAGTCAGGCGATTCCGTTTGAATGATTTTTCTCAAAATAAGTAATGTCCTCAGGTCGTGAAGAGGAGATATACTGGTTCTATTGGTGGGCAACTGATAATAGCGTATAGGCACGCTGGCTAGTTTTTGGCGAATTTCTGGAGTTGTCTCAGATGCACAAGCAATAATCTCATGCCCTCTCATTATTAAAGTTTTCAAAAGCGGGCCCCGAAAATTGATAAGTGATCGAGCAACTCCGCCAATGATCATTATGCGCATATAAATTCTCGTAAGAGGTTTATTTAAAATGGAAGAATATAATGCCCGCGGGAATAGCGCATTTTGCGTCAAACTCGACTTTACAAATAAGCGAGCAGAAACCGCCTGATTATTTTTGATATCAATATGTTAGCTGTTTTTTTATCTGTAGGACCCTACTGTGTGCCGAAAAAACGCCTTTCAAAATGCAGCATATATAGCCATCAAGGATATTTCTCTTGACATGTAGGGCCCTACTCTATATAGTGGGTGCTATGGCGCACCTCCACAAGAAAATCAAGAAAGGCAACGCCTACTACTACGTGCGTGAGACCCAACGCATCGATGGCAAACCCACCGTTGTCAACCAGGTTTATCTCGGCTCTGCCGACAAAATCCTCTTGGTCTTTATGGCCAAAGAGAGTGGGTTCCCCAGCCGGATTTCCTCCAAAGAGTTCGGATCGCTTTTTGCCCTGCTTGAAATCGACAAGCCTTTGGACCTCGCCGGCATTGTCGACGACGTCGTCCCTGCAAAAAGGAAGAGGCAGGGGCCTTCCACCGGGGAACTGATGCTTTATGCCGTGATCAATCGCGCCATTGCCCCCATGAG
>NZ_AULM01000070.1 GCF_000422285.1 Desulfatiglans anilini DSM 4660 | reverse complement strand
ATATTTTATGTGACAAATAATAATGCTGGTGGCGGTCTAAATTTTGGAGCATCGATAGAATTTAGAATGGGAACATTTACAAGCGGTGCAACTCCAGTCCAAGGTCAAATAGGAACCCTTTTACAAAATGGCACTGATGCAGCATTTGGTTCTGATATGGCATTTTATACTTCCAATAATGCTGTGTTATCAGAAAAAATGAGGATATTAAGGAATGGTAACGTCGGTATTGGCACCACCGCTCCCGCGCAGAAGCTCCAAGTTGCCGGCCGGATCAGAATGGACACTTGGACGGCCGACGGCGACGTGGCGGTTTACTACAACAGCGGCACCGGAGACATTGGAGTCACCGCTTCCGATGAAAGGCTTAAAACCAATATTGAAACCATCCCCAATGCTCTTTCCATTATCAAAAACATCCGAGGAATTACCTTTAATTGGAAAGATAAATCTATGTCTGGGGACAAATCCATTGGTATCATTGCTCAGGAAGCCTTGGCGGTAATGCCGGAACTGACTTTCCCCATTACCGGACCGGATGGGAAAGAATACCTAGGTGTTCACTATGACAAGATCTCTCCCATTCTCATTGAAGCGGTCAAAGAGCAGCAAGAGCAAATTTCCAATCTGCAACTTTCCGTTTCCAATGAATTTTCTATCCTCAATGATTCAATGACTAATCTGGATTCCCGCCTCTTTGGTGGTGAAACAAGCCTGGAAGACAAGATTGCCGTTATCGGAGCGGATTTGACCGAACTGGAGGATGATTTCAAAGCATTGGCTGGCCGGGTTCAGGGGCAAGAAGAGTTTTTTGACTCCTTGACTGTTACCACCGCCGGCCTGACGGAATCGGTGGCTACCCTGACAGAGCTGTATGGGGATCACGAGACAAGGATTGTGGCGTTGGAAAATATGGTGGCGGAAGGATTGAGCGGCGGCGATGGGGTCCCGGCGGAGCTGGAAAGCCTGAAGGAGTTGGATTCCCGGTTGGTGCTGGAGGACCTGGGAGCTGATGGATACCGGTTTGACATCGATGGGAATTTGAAGGTGAAAGAATTGGAGGCGGAAAAGATCCACGCCAAGGAAGCTGCAATTGAGAAATTGCAGATCGGGAAGATGAAACAGGTAATCCTCGAGTCCCCTTCCGGCGCCTGCTTCAAGCTGGAAATCAACGACCAGGGCCAAATCGAATCGGAAGAAGTTGATTGCCAAACAGAGACGGAGGAATAACTGGTTAGAAAGAAAAAGAGGCTATGCCGGCACAGTTTTGGAGGGCTTGTTTTTCTTTTTAAGGCGGGCGTCAAGCTTGACCAAAACAGCTGTCAAACGGCGCAGCCCCCGAAGGTGCGGTGAGTTTATCCGGAAATCCAAGATCAGTTCGGAGTAGATATCAGAAAGTTCGAATATTAAAAAACCAAGATTTCCTTGGTTTACTATTTGCGGATCCGCCTGCCCGGGCGGTTTTTCAATTGCAAGATTCTTTGTCCAGCCTGAGACAGCCAGGCATTGAAGAAAATCCTCGGCCTCGATGGCGGCAGAAAGGAAGATGTTGTCGGAAGGGTCTTTTTCTACCGCTGCTATTTTCAATTTTCCCAAGGTGAAAATGGCCAGTTTTTCCAATCTGGCTAAAGCGATGTTTATTTCATCCTTTGAAAGGCCTTGTTTTTGAAGGATTTTCCTTATCTTGGGATAATCCAAAACGGCTTTGATTTCGCTGGCAATAGAAGCAGAAAGGACCAGGCGGAGCCGGCCCTGAACAATCAAGGTGAGAATATTAGCCGGCGGACTCTTGGGAGTAAGAAAGCCGCTGATAAAAATGTTGGTGTCCAGAACCACCCGGATCATTGGTTCTGAGCCTGGACCCGGGAAGCTCTTACTGAAGAGATAGCCTCCCCGATTGCCTGGCCTAATTCTTTCTTATCAGCCCCCTCCATCTTCTTCCAGATAGCCTGCAGGGATTCTTTGGCCTCATCCTGGCTTTGAAGCAGCTGGTAATAGCGATCCATCGGGATCATTACCACCATCGGCCGGCCGGACCTTTCTATGATGTAATCGTCCCCTTTAATAGCCACTTCATTCATCACCTGGCCAAGATTCTGTCTTGCCTTCATAGCGGAGATTTTCTTGAGCATTTTCATACCTTTATATTAATTATAATGACTATATCAATTGACATAATCATTATATAATAATGGTGAAATTTGTCAAGGGCCCGCCCCCCTGCTTTTCTTTCTAACGGGTTAGGGAGAAAAATCTCAAAATTAGTGGTTCAAACCAGGCATACAATATATGGTATAAAAAAAATTGTTGCCCTATATATTGACAAAATAAAGGAGCTCACTATGGCAAAAAGAAAAGTAGTTTACGTAACCCCAGCTACAAAAGGTAATTGGAGTGTAAAAACTGAAGGAGCTGAAAGAGCATTAAAAAATTTCGAAAATAAAAAAGATGCGGTTGATTTCGGACGGCAAGTCGCTAAAGATGCCAGCGGACAACTTAAGATCCAGAAAAAGGATGGAACTTTCCAGACAGAATATACCTACGGAAACGACCCATATCCACCAGAGGGATAAGGAGTGATTTGGTAAAAATTAACGACTGTCTCCCGGAAAGCGCACAGTATAATCTGGACCTTTGTGGAGTATAGATATCTGGTACAAAAAAGCGTTGGGATCAGCGAATTCGGAGGCTTTATTTGTTTTCTATGTCCACCCTAGAACCAAATTTTTCTTGACTATCATGTAAAATTCGCCATGATTTACGCTCATTATCTGGCTCATTATCATCCTCGTAAATATTTCATTTTAGTTCTGACTATGTTTGGGCTATACAGACATATCTAAATTTTATTAGGAGGAATAAATGGATAGACTGGAAGGACTTTGGACTGTTTCTTTTCAATCAAATTTTCAAAGTTTTGGCGCAGGCGTTGCCGTTTTTTCACAGAATCAAATTCTAGGTGGTGATTCATCTTATTATTATAATGGCAATGCAACTATAAAGGACAATAAAGTAGAATCCAAGATACATATTGTTAGATTTAACAAAATGGGAACGTCAATTTTTGGCAATTTAGATTCATTTTACTTAAATGTGACTGGCAATATTTCTATCCCTACAATGCAGTTAAGTGGTTGTATGATAGAACAGCCTACTATGAAAATTACTTTACAATGCAATAAAGTCACCGGCTTTGAACAGGCTTAATGTGATGGAATTCGATCATCTAAAAGTAATTGATTGGATCAGAGCTAATTGGACTAAGCCTTCGGAATGCCCAATTTGTGGCAGTGATAATTGGGTAATCGGTAATCACATTATCGAGATGCATTCCTCTTTACCTGGTAGTCCCATTTATCCATTCTTTTTTGTCATCTGCCGGAAATGCGCTTATACAATCTTTTTTAATGCCGTTGTAGCTGGACTTGTTAAAGTAAGCCCTAATAGTAAAGGTTATAAAAAGGAATGACTTCAGGGCCAGATAAAATACAAATAGAAAGAAATTTCCAGATTTCTATCCCTTTATCTAGCTCTGAACGAGGAATAGCGGTCCGATTATCCGATTGGAAAAGAATAAAAAGAGATTTAATTAAAGCATCGACTCCCACAAAAAGCTATTCACCCCTTTATAGCGCTCTTTTAGGTTTTAGCGGGTCAGCTTTACTAAGTGTATTTCCCCACGCAATTATTCAAGATCTACCAGCATGGATGTTACCAACTAGTATTGCGCTTGTCTTTGCACCATTATTATGTGCATTTTTAGTAATTTACCTTGATCGTGATCTTCGGAGCAGACATAAATCAATGATAGAAGAGCTTCTTGCCGATATCGATGAGATAGGAAGCCGATTTAATTTAGATCCTGAAGATACCGAGTAAAAACATGAAAAATTATGATCGTTCGTTTTTTATCTAAAACACTGCTTATCATTAATGCAATTTAGCCCTGAGCGAAGCATGAAAGGTTATTTAATGCCTTTATCACGGAATATCTTTTCGCCAACTTTCTTAAGGCGATTAATCTCTCCGGTATCTAAAATTTTCTGATAATAAATTTGATATTTGATGTTTTGTCTAAACACCGCTTGCACCAAATGACCATGTTGGTACGATTCTACTAAGATTAGCACGGCAACCCCGTCCCTGATACTTTCACAATAATATGAAAAGCCACGAGTTGGATCAAAGTAAAAAGCGCCAGGAATAAAAACAGTGTCATAGATCTTTGTTTGAGGATTTTTTCCTGAATATTTTACATTGGCTGGAAATAGAGCATTCAACACAATTAATGCAATATATATCGCACTTCTGTGCGAGTTAACTACTTTATCTAATTTACAATTGGGCTGATTATATCGTACGCTGGCACTACATTGGACCGTTATTAATAAATCCTTTTCAATTATGGGCAAACCCAATTTATATGATTGTTCCGCTAATTTTGATAGACAATGGGTAGCAGGGAATTTTTGTCCTTTTACCTTTATAAAATATTTCAAAATTTTCTCAGCCGCTTGCAAAGAAGCCCACAGAGATTGGCCATAGTTAGCAGAGCTATCTATTGCAAAACGTGCGGAAGATTCAAAATCCGTAACTGCTCCTAAAGCTAGATCGTCTTTTTGGCACAGGCTGTGAATTCCATTAAATAGGCTTTGTGCATCTATGTAGTAGTTGAGAATAGCGTTTAGTTCTACATCTGTAAGTTGGTTAGCAAGTCCTTGAGGCAGATTGTCAATCAAGCGGAGAAGATTAAGCTGTGGTTTTTGATGAGGTTTTCCGGGTTTGTTGATTACAAAGTCTCTATAGTGGTTGTTTAGGTTTCTATCGCAAACCACTTCGATTGCCCCAAATATCATTGGGCATTTGAGTAGCCAAGCATCATTACGTATTATTATGACAGAATATCCAATTGAAAAATCTATTTTCAACCGATTGCCATAACGGAGATTATACCATTTTAAAATATGGGCTGAGAGACTTGGACCTTCATAGAGATTTGGAATTGGATCTGATTGAATAGGGGCAACAAGCAAATGCATATTGAGTGTTTTAGAAACCGCCTCAATAGCGCGAAGCGGTCTCGCGTGAATGGGGATTCCCTCTTCTCGGAATGCCAAATCTACATTCTCCATCATTGATTCAAACTCTGCTTCTGATGTTATTTTTAATCCCATTTGCTATCTCGGCAATGTTTAGAATAATTGGACAATTACAAAAATTTGTGCGGCAGGTTGAAAATTGTGTATGGCAAGTAAAGAACTTGGCGTTAAGCCAAGGATCATATCAATCCATTCGAATCAATAATACAAGGTAATTCGAATGTATTATTGAAAAAAGTGATCTATCAAGCTGTGCTCCCTGCGTTTTGCTTCTGAGAAAGAAAAAATAACTTACGTTTGAGGAGAGGTAAATCAGTTTAACGGCAATATTTTCTCACTGCCCCCTCGGAAATCCCCAGCTTCTCCCCGATTTTCCTGTAGCTCAGGCCTTTCTCACGGAGGCCCCGGGCCTTTTGGAGAGTATAGAGCGCCACCGGAGGCCTTCCGAGGCGCTTGCCTTTGCGTCTGGCGCTGCCCAGGCCGGCTTTCACTCTTTCGGAAATGATGTCTCTTTCGAATTCGGCAACGGCGCCGATCACCTGGAAGACCAGCTTGCCGGTGGGTGTAGAAGTATCGATTTTATTATCATACGAAACAAAATCAATCCCCAGGGATCCCAATTCGTCCAGGGTGTTGATCAGGTCCTTGAGGGACCGGCTGAGGCGGTCCAGTTTCCAAACTAAAAGGGTGGTGAATTTCTTCTGGCGGGCCTCGTCCATCATCTCCTTGAAGGCCGGCCGGGAAGTGTTTCTTCCGGTAAATCCCTGGTCGATGAACTCCTTGTACAGCGTCCAGCCGGAACGCTCGATGTAGCTCTTGAGCTCCTCTAATTGCAGGTCCACTTTCTGCTTGTCGGTGGATACGCGGGCGTAAATGGCGACGGATTTATTCTTCATCATGGATCGTTCTTAAAAAAGTAGCCGGATCCATAATCCGGATCCCCTCGTAGGCTTTAAGATCGGTAAGGTGATGATCCCCGCTGACAATAAAATCCGTGTGGCCCTCCACCGCACATTCCAGATAAATGTTGTCCGAGGGGTCGTCTTTTATGACATCCAGACGCTTGGCGGGCTGAACTATTTGAGCAATCGATGCAATGTATTTCAAAAAAGCGTCGATAGCCTTTGGTTGTAGCTGGTGGATTTTCTTTATCTTCGGATAGTGCAGGACGGCTTGAATTTCTGAAAGGATTTCAGGAGACAGGACAAGCTCTATTTCCCCTCCCCTAACCATATCAAGTAGTCGGCCAGGATTGCTTTTTCCTTTGATAATCGCGCTGATGAAGACATTGGTATCGAAGACGACTTTATGCATCGGCGTTAGCTTTACGTTTTTTAGCTGTGGCTGTTTTAGCGGTTCTAATCGCCTCTCCGATGGCTGCGTCAACCTCCTTTGGATCAGCCCCTTTCATTTTTTCCCGAATTTGCGCCACTCCATCAAAAAACTTTTCCATGGCCTCGTCCTTGTCAAGCACCACTTTCGGTTTGACAAAGAAGCCGAACCCGGAGCGCTCGATTTCCAGCAAATCCCCGTCCTTGATTTTCAAAGAGTTTCGGAACTCCTTAGGGATGGTGATTTGTCCGTTTCGGATGACTTTTACCAGCGGCATGGCTTCCTTCTCCTGGATATTGGGACGATTTTTTTTCTTCATATATTTTACACATTACGTAATTATGTAATAATTATAGCAGGTGCAGAAAGCTTGTCAAGGCCAGCGTCTGGTGCGTTAAGCCTTTCTCAATAAATCATGGGTGCCGATGCGCCGGAGGAAAAAGAGGTCCTCGTAGATTTGGAAGGTGAAGCGATAGCCTTTGGTAACTCTCCCCTCCCATATGTCTCGCGGATCCTGCATTTTTTTAGCATTCAATGAGGGGTGATGGAAATCAGAAAGCAGTCGCTCTAACTGTTTGTCGGCGGCTTTTTGGATGGGGGCTGGAAGCCGGCGGTAATCCTTGATGAACCTTTTGGAAAAGGCCAGCTTCATCTTCATATTTTTGCGGTCTTTAGGGCTTTGATGGCCTCGGCGGCATTCTCGAAGGGCCCGACGATATCACCCTTACGGACATCCTTGTCAACCTCGGCTTCTTTCTCCTGCCACTCCCTGGTGTAGAAATACTCCTGGTCGGGCTGGATCACCTTCACCGGCCGAAGGACGATGAATTCATCCTTGGTGTCCACTTCGACGTAATCCCCTTCCGCCAAGTTAAACTTCCTGCGGAGGCCGTGGGGAATGGTCAGCTGGAAATTTTTCCTGATCTTCATCAGCGCCATATCCTGCTCCCTAATCTTGACGTATTTGTTCATATTTGTCAATTTAAGAAATTATGAATTTTCTAATTTATTAAAATTATAGCACGGCCGGCCGTAGTGTCAAGGGTCTTGCCCCGTGCTTTCCTTCCTAATGGGTTGGGAAGAATAGATTTTTAAATTGACATGCTTATAAAGCTGTGATTTTTACAGAAAAGCAGGGGCAAGAGGACACTGGACAAGCGAAGCTTGCGCTGGGATGAAACCCCGAGCGTAAGCTCGGGGAGCTTCATATGTAAACAAAATTCCAGAACGTAAAGCAAAGGTGTATATAAAAAGCTTTCCCACCGATGGATCTTTTCCCTGCACTAACCGTATTTAGTCTACCATGAAATAATTAACTTGCATCGCACTTTTATAAAGGAAATAACAATGATAAAATATGCTCGACTCATGGATGCTTTACTACTCATTAGTTTTTCTATTTTTTTTGCATGCTCGACCGATATCAATCCGAAAGCCAATGAATTATATGTGGCCGCATCTAAAATTTTAGACGAAGCAAAAAATTCGACTAATAATTATATGGAAACCTTTCAATTATATGCAAAAGCTCGGCAAAAGATTGATACTATCATACAACGATATTCTTCTTCCAATATCGCCGTTAGTCTTATGTCTGGGCAGTCAAAAATATCTAATCTAACACTTGAAGAATTTAAAACCCTAGAACATTCTCTCAAATATTTAGCCGATTGTGATACTAACCCACTTACTTGTGCCGTGCTTCTAGCTAATAAAATAAATGATCCCTTTTTATTATCTTCTTCATTAATTACGATTGCAGATGCTTATGATTATGTAAAATATGAAAGAAAGGTAATAGGATTACTATCACAAGCGTACAATAGTGCGCTACATATCACAGATGAAAAAAATCGCATTGAGTCGCTCAGCGGGGTTGCCGAATCTTATGCGAAGCTAGGAAAAACAGAAAAAGCCACTAGAATACTGTCTGAGGCACTGAACATCGTCAGTTCTCTTGAAGATATCGCCCATATAAGCAACTCATTACGTTATATCCTAAGTGCATGCGAAAAGATTGGAGGGACTGAAGGAATTTTAGCCTTATTATCGCGAATGTATCCGACTGTTTTTCTGTTAATAAACGATGACTTTTATAAACCTATTTCATTTTATGAGCTTGCATGTACGTATACTGAAATAGAGCAATTTGATAGGGCAATTCAGACAGCTTTATGCATTGCAGACGAAATTTGGATGTCTGCTGCTTTTTCCCGTATCAGTGATAAATACGTGTCGAGTAATCAATTAGAAAAAGCGCTAGAAATAGCGACGAAATTTAGCAAAAAATTTTCTGCATCTGATAAAATTAAAAATGTTATCCTAATTGCAGATAAATATTTAGAATCTGGCCAAAATACAAAGGCTTCCAATCTCGTTTTTCAAGCATTGGAAATTGCGAATAGCATGGAAGGTCAGAATTCTAGGGAGAAGGTAGAGGCATTAACGAATATCAGTGATAAATATATCCTGATGGGGGATAAAGAGAAAGCTTCGGAGGTCCTACTGCTAGCGTTGGGAAGTGT
>NZ_AULM01000069.1 GCF_000422285.1 Desulfatiglans anilini DSM 4660 | reverse complement strand
TGACCCCCGCATATACAACGCAGTTTGAACGCGACGCTAAGCGGATGAAAAAGCGCGGAAAAAACCTTGAAAAATTGAAAATAATCATCCGTTCTTTAGTGGCTGGGGAGTCGCTTGATGACATTCATCGTGACCATAAGCTGATTGGCGATTGGAAGGGGCGACGGGAATGCCACATTGAATCCGACTGGCTGTTGATTTATCTGGTTGATTCCGACCGTGTTGTCTTCGAGCGGACTGGAACCCACTCTGACTTATTTCAAAAATGAAGGGCATTGATAGCCCAACATTTTGCTGCAGAGACGCAATTCCATGGAATAGGTCGTCAAAAGGAAGACCCTGTTGCGCAGTTTGCGCGTGGCGCTGATTAATCGCTCGACTTCGTTCAGGGCAAGGATATCAGGCCGCGGTGTCACTTTCGGGACTTTGACGATGTTTACCCACTCCCAATCGCGTTTGAGCACATGCTTTCAGAAGAATTGCAGTCCGTTGCGGTCGATCTTGACGGTGCTCCAGGAGTGGGACCCGGCCAAGTCGGAAAAATACTGTTCTCGTCAGAATCAATGAAGAATTCTTGTTCGTCAAAGGTGAACCTTATGATGTGTATGTATTGATAGATGCCGGTAGCTGTTATGTATTTGGACAAATTTTTTTACGTGTGGTCGATGAAGCACCCGCAGAAAAGATGTAGAAGAATTGCTTCAAAAGACGTTCCATGGAAAGAACCAGTGGGCGGATCTGTTGATCTTAACTGGCAGCTCCCCAGCAGACGCTGTTTTTAAAAGATTAGGCGAGCAAAAAGGCCTGTCTATGAAAACCGTGGATTTGTCAGAGCTGGAACCGATTGTCGGTCCTTTGAAAGAGTCTTTTGCCTCGCATTTGATGAGAAAAGCCCCATAAGAACTGCATAAAGAGCGAGGGTAAAAATTTCTCCGGGCTTATGCGTGGCGTTCACTACGAGGGAATCGTTAGAAGAGAGTCCGTATTCGGTCGGGTACCATTGCTGTGATGGCTGGCAGGGGTTTTGAAGCCAGCCGACCATGCAATCTTGCGCGGCGGATTCTTCTTTTCTGGCGGCTGGTTAAGGAAATTTCAATGAATCATACCTTTGCGCCCGGGGCGCGGATCGAGGTGCGGGATGCGGAGTGGGTCGTGCGGCGCGTGGACCGGACGTCCACCGGCGGGCTGGCCCTCAGCGTGACGGGCGTCAGCGAGATTGTCAGGGACAAGTCGGCGGTCTTCCTGACCGAAATCGAAAAAAAGATCGAAGTCCTCGATCCGGCGCAGACCAGGCTGGTGCCGGATCGGTCGAGCTCCTACGAGGCGTCGATCCTCTACATGGAAAGCCTTCTCAGGCGCAAGCCCCCGACGGACGAAAAACTCTACATCGGGCACGAGGCGGCCATGGACCTGGTCCCGTTTCAGCTCGATCCGGCCGTGCAGGCCCTCCGGCAGCCGCGCCAGCGCATCCTGATCGCCGACGCCGTGGGCCTCGGGAAGACGCTCGAGGCCGGAGTCCTCCTGAGCGAGCTGATCTTGCGGGGCCGGGGCAAGCGTATCCTCGTCGTGGCGGTCAAGAGCATGCTCACCCAGTTCCAGAAGGAGATGTGGACCCGCTTCACCATCCCGCTGGTGCGCCTCGATTCCATCGGGATTCAGCGTGTGCGCTCGCGGATCCCCACCAACCAGAATCCGTTCTACTATTACGACAAGGCGATCATCTCCATCGACACCCTGAAGCAGGACGCCGAATACCGCACTTACATCGAGTCGGCCTACTGGGACATCATCGTCATCGACGAGGCGCACAACGTGGCCGAGCGCGGCAACAGCCTGAACATGAGGGCCAGGCTCGCCAAGCTTCTCGCCCGGCGCTCCGACACCCTCATCCTGCTTTCGGCGACGCCCCATGACGGCAAGGCCCGGAGCTTCGCGAGCCTCATGAACATGCTCGATCCGACCGCCATCGCCGACCCGGAGCATTACGGGCCCGAAGACATTCGCGGCCTTTACATCCGCCGCTTCAAAAAGGATATCCAGGAGCAGGTGGCGGCGTCCTTCAAGGAGCGGCGGATCGCTGTGGCCCACTGCGACGCCTCCGCCGAGGAGGAGGCGGCCTTCGACACCCTGACGGACCGTGAGTTCGCGCGCATCGACCAGCAGCGAAGCGGCGGCCTTCTTTTCAGGACCACGCTCGAAAAGGCCCTCTTCTCGAGCCCCGCGGCCTGCATCGATACGATCCGCCATCGCATCGTCCGCCTCCGGAAACTCGAGGATGAGCAGGCGGCTCTGGACATCCAGTCGCTGGAGGCCCTGGCGGAGGGCGTGGGGAAGGTGGCGGCGCAGCAGTACTCGAAGTACCGGAAACTCCTCGAGGTGATCCGCGATCCGCTCGTCGGGTTCGGCTGGAAGGGGGATGACGAATCCGACCGGCTGGTGATCTTCACCGAGCGGATCGAGACCCTCCGGTTCCTGCATACACACCTGCCCCGCGACCTCGGGCTCAAGGAGCGCGCCGTCGCTGTCCTTCACGGCGGTATGTCGGACGTGGACCAGCAGCAGACGGTCGAGGAGTTCGGGAAGGACGAGTCCCCCGTGCGCCTGCTGCTGGCATCGGACGTGGCCTCGGAGGGCATCAACCTCCATTATCTCTCGCACCGCATGATCCATTTCGACATCCCCTGGTCGCTGATGGTCTTCCAGCAGCGCAACGGCCGCATCGACCGCTACGGGCAGGAGCGCACGCCCGAGATCGTCTACCTGGTGACCCGCAGCGTCAACCCGAAGATCCGGGGCGACATGCGGATCCTGGAGCTGCTCATCGCCAAGGACGAGGAAGTGGTGCGGAATATCGGGGACCCGGCCGAGTTCATGGGCGTCCACGACATCGCCGAGGAAGAGGCCCTGACGGCCTCGGCCATGGAGGCGGGAAAGAGCCCGGAGGAGTTCGAGGCCTTCATCCGCGGCAGCGACTTCGACGACCTGGCGGTCCTGCTGGGGGAGGTGGAAACGCCTGTCGGCCGCACGGCGCGGGGTTCGACCGCGAAGCCGGTTTCGCTCTTCCCGTCCACGTATGATTATCTGGCCGCCGCCATCAGCCACCTCCGCCGCCAGGCACCCTTCGAAGCCGATCTCTACCCCGCAGAGCAGCGCCTCGACCTCACGGCGCCTCCGGACCTGAGCCGGCGTTTCAGGTTCCTCCCCCGCGAGATCGTGCCGGAGGACGGGCGGCTGGTCCTGTCGGCCGACAGGGATCTCATCCAGGCGGAGATCCGCCGCAGCCGCAAGGAGGAAAAGGCCTGGCCGCTGATGCATTATCTGTGGGATCTTCACCCGGTGGTGGACTGGGTGAACGACAAGCTCCTGGCTGCCTTCGGCCGGCATGAGGCGCCGGTGCTCGAGCTTTCAGGGGGCCTCGGACCGGAGGAGGCCATCTTTGTCATGTCGGGCCTGATCCCGAACCGCAAGAGTCACCCCCTGGTTCACGAGTGGTTCGGCGTAGGCTTCAGCGGAGGCGCTTTCCGGTCTGTGGAGCCGCTCGACGCGCTGGGCGGCAGGCTCCAACTCGGGCGCCGCAGCTATCCCAACCGGGGGCAGGCCCTCGATGTCGATGCGCTGAGGTTGCTCCTGCCGGAGGCGGTCTCCCGGGCGCGCGCCTGGATGAGCGAGCGCCGGGAGGCATTTGAGGAGGGCATCAACGCCAAACTGAACCAGCAGCTCGAGGCCCTCGAGCGGCTGAAAGCCAAACAGCTCCGGCAACTCGAGTTCGAGTTCGGGGGCAGCAGGCAGCCCGAGAAGATCGTCGAGGCGCGGCGGGAGGCCCGCAGGCGCGAGGTCGACCGGATCTTCGACGAATACTTCGATTGGGTCGAGGACACCCTCACCACGGAGGATCACCCCCACATCCAGGTGATCGCGGTCCTCAAGGGCTGAGGTGCGCACCGTCCGGGCGCGCGGCAAAAGGAGCATCGATTCGCATGACCATGGATCTCACCGGCATCACCAATGAGAACGAGTTCTACACCCAGCACTATATCTCGGCGATCCTCGAAGCCGATTTGAAGGACATTTTCGCCCGGTGGGAGGCGCGGCGGAAGGAAGAAGGCGTCCGGCCGCCCTACGCCGAATTGCGGGCGCTGGCCCGCGACTATTTCACGGTCCGCAACCAGATGGGCCGCCTCCGCGACGCGGCCGAGAGGCTGGAGCTGCAGCGCCGGTTTCTGGAGCGGCTTCTGGGGGCGCTCGGGTACGAATATCAGCCGGATGCAAAAATCCTTGAGGACGGTGCGGCGCTGCCGCTCCTCTCGGAGATCCTAAAGAGCAGCGGGGCCCCCGAGCTCTGGATCGTCGAGGCCTTCAATGCCGGACCGGATGACATCGACCTGCTGCAATTGGAAGTTGCCCGGGCGCAGGTGCGGCCCCCGGAAGGCCAGGGCATCCGGGGCCGCCGGGCACTGCCGAAGGAGCAGGCGCCGAAGCCCCTCGAGGAGATCATCACCCGGTCGGTCTTCGGCCTGGACGAGCCACCCCGCTGGGTCCTGGTGGCGGGCATGAACCAGCTGCTCCTCATGGACCGCGCCAAGTGGAACGAGAAGCGCCTCCTCCGCTTCGACCTGGCCGAGATCCTCGGCCGCCGGGAGGAGTCCACCCTGAGGGCCGTGGCGGCCCTGCTCCACCGGGAGAGCGTCTGTCCGGCGGACGGGTTGAGCCTCCTCGACACCCTGGACGAAAGCTCCCACAAGCACGCCTTTTCCGTCTCGGAAGACCTGAAATACGCCCTGCGCCAGTCCATCGAACTCCTGGGGAACGAGGCCGTGCGCTACCTGACGGAAAAGAAGAAGGAGGCGATCTACGGCCGTGAACTGGCGAGGGACCTCTCCCTCGAGTGCCTGCGCTACATGTACCGGCTGCTCTTCCTCTTCTATATCGAGGCGCGGCCCGAACTCGGTTACGCCCCCATGAAATCCGGCGAGTACCGGACGGGATACAGCCTCGAAACCCTGCGGGACCTCGAGATGACGCCCCTGACCACCGAGGAGTCCCGGAACGGCTCCTTCCTGAACGACTCCCTCGATCTCCTCTTCGAACTCGTCTACCGCGGGTTTCAGCCGCGCGGCGCGGAACTCCAGATGGAGCTGCAGGGTGCTGAGGGATCGGACCATCACCTCTTCCGCATGGCGGCCCTCAACTCGCACCTTTTCGACCCCGCGCGGACGCCGGTCCTGAACGGTGTCCGCTTCCGGAACGAGATCCTCCAGCAGGTGCTCCGGCGCATGTCCCTGACGCGCCCCAAGTCCGGCAGGGACCGGCGCGGGCGCATCAGCTACGCCCAGCTCGGCATCAACCAGCTCGGGGCCGTCTACGAGGCGCTTCTCTCCTATACCGGATTTTTCGCCGAAAGCGACCTTTACGAGGTCAAGCCCGCCGGGGCCGGGTTCGACGAACTCGGCATCGGCTACTTCGTCCAGGCCAGGGACCTGGAGCATTACACGGAGGAGGAGAAGTTCGATGAAAACGGGCGGCTCATGAAGTACCCGCGCGGGACCTTCATCTACCGCCTGGCGGGGCGCGACCGTGAGAAATCGGCCTCCTACTACACGCCCGAGTCGCTGACGCGCTGCCTCGTGAAATACGCCCTGGATGAACTCCTGCAGGGCAAAAGCGCGGAGGAGATCCTCAGCCTGACCGTCTGCGAGCCTGCCATGGGGAGTGCGGCTTTCCTGAACGAGGCGGTGAGCCAGCTCGCGGAGGCCTACCTGCGGCGCAGGCAGAAGGAACTGGGGGTCGATATCCCCCATGAGGACTACGCCACCGAGAGGCAGAAGGTCAAGATGTTCATCGCCGACAACAACGTCTTCGGCGTGGACCTCAATCCCGTGGCCGTGGAGCTGGCGGAGGTCTCCCTCTGGCTCAACACCATCTATGACGGCGCCTTCGTCCCGTGGTTCGGGATGCAGCTTGCCTGCGGCAACTCCCTCATCGGCGCGCGGCGGCAGGTGTTTCCCGCAGGGCTCCTGGATCGAACCGGAAAAGGAGGCCTTTCCTGGCTTCAGGCGGAGCCGGAGCGGGTCCAGCCTGGAATGCCGCGCCCGCCTGAAGGCATCTACCACTTCCTCCTGCCTGACAAGGGCATGGCCTGCTACAACGACCGGGTGGTCAAAGGGCTTGCGAGGGAGCACATCGCGGCCGTCAGCGACTGGAGGAGGACCTTCACCCGCCCCTTCAGCAAGTGGGAGGTCGATCCGCTTCTAACGCTTTCCGAGGCGGTGGACCGGCTCTGGGAGCGGCACACGCGGGACCAGGAGCGCATGCGCGCCCGCACCACCGATCCCCTGGCGGTCTTCGGGCGCGACAGGCCCGGCAAGGAGTCCAAGATCACCCCCACCGACTGGAAGGACCGGGTCTTCGAGCAGGAGATGCTCTCCCGGAACGTCCGGAATTCCAGCGCCTACCGCCGCCTGAAGATGGTCATGGACTACTGGTGCGCCCTCTGGTTCTGGCCCATCGAAAGATCGGGTCTGCTGCCCACGCGGGAGGAGTTCATGCTCGATCTGAACCTGCTCCTCGAAGGGAACCTTTATTCGAGCGGCTCCACGCCCGGCGAGCAGATTTCGCTTTTTCCCGACACCATGCCACGCCAGTTGGCGCTGAATCTGGTGGACGAATTCGGCTTCGTGGACGTGGACCGGCTCACCCGTGAAAATGAACGGCTCGGGCTGGTGCTGGAACTGGCCGAACGGTACCGCTTCCTCCACTGGGAACTGGAGTTCGCCGATGTCTTCGCCCGGCGCGGCGGGTTCGATCTGGTGCTCGGGAATCCCCCCTGGATCAAGGTGGAGTGGAACGAGGGCGGGGTCCTGGGCGACGCGGAGCCCCTTTTTGTGCTGCGCAAGTTCAGCGCCTCGAAATTGGACCAGCTCAGGGAGGAGACCCTGGAGCGCCTGGGGCTTCTGAGCCGGTACCTGGCGGCCTTCGAGGAGGCCGAAGCGACGCAGAATTTCCTGAATGCGGTGCAGAATTACCCCCTGCTGAAGGGGATACAGACCAATCTCTACAAATGCTTTCTTCCGCAGGCCTGGATGATCGGACGGGAAGGCGGGGTCTCCGGGTTCCTGCATCCCGAAGGGATCTACGATGATCCGAAAGGGGGCGTGTTCCGGAGGGCTGTATATTCAAGGTTGCGGAGGCATTTTCAGTTTCAGAATGAGCTGAATCTTTTTGGGGATGTTGATCATCACGCCAAATTCAGTGCAAATATTTTTATGAACCAGGAACTGCCACCCGGTTTTGACCAGATCGCTAATCTTTATGCCCCCAAAACAATCTATGCCTCTTATGAAGACGGCGGGCATGGCTCGGTGCCCGGCATCAAGGACGACGAAAACCGTTGGAACGTCAAAGGGCATCCAGCTAGGGTGATCCGGGTGACCGAGGAAGAGCTGAACTTGTTTGCGAGGCTTTACGACGCTGAGGGCACTGAGGCGTTGGAAGCCCGGCTGCCTTCATTGCACTCGAGACAATTGATCAGCGTTCTGAAAAAGTTCGCCACCTATCCGAAGCGCTTGGGCGATTTGAAAGGGGAATATTTTTCGACGGAGATGTGGCACGAAACCAACTCTCAGAAGGACGGCACGATCCGTCGGGAAACACGGTTTCCCAAGGATGCCGGAGAGTTGGTGCTGTCGGGTCCGCATTTCTTTGTCGGCAACCCTTGCAACAAAACACCCAGAGCGGAATGCACCCAGAATTCCCATTACGATGTGCTGGACCTCACGGAATTGCCCGACGATTACCTGCCCCGGACGAATTATGTGCCGGCGTGTGATCCTGAGGAGTATTTGCGGCGGACGCCTCGGGTGCCTTGGGGAGCGAATGAACCGGTGACGGAGTTTTATCGACTTTTCGCCCGCAGGCAGCTCAGCCAATCAGGGGAAAGAACGCTAATTGCTGCGATAGTGACTGAAGAATTAGCGCATATCCACCCCGTAATATCCACGGCCTTTAAAAAATACGATTCGCTAGCGACATTTGCATCTTGCTGTGCATCATTACCGTATGACTTCTTCATAAAAACGACTGGCAAAGGTGATTTATATGAATCGACATTGAGGCTTCTGCCTGCTTGTCAGTCAACTGGCCAGTTGCAGCTGCGTATTCTTATTCTTGCGTGTTTGACTTCCCACTACTCACGTTTGTGGGGACATTTGTGGTGTGGCTTTTTCCTAGCGGACACCTGGACCAAACCCGACCTCCGCCTGCCAAACGACCATTTCCGCAACCTCACGCCCCAATGGAACCGTCACGTGGCCCTCCGGACGGACTATGCCCGGCGGCAGGCGCTGGTGGAGATCGACGTGCTGGCGGCCATGGAACTGGGCCTTACCCTGGACGAACTCAAGACCATCTACCGGGTCCAGTTTCCCGTTCTGCGCCAGTATGAATCCGATACGTGGTACGACCGGAACGGGCGCATCGTTTTCACCTGCAACAAAGGGCTTCCGGGGGTGGGGTTTTCCCGGGCCGAGTGGAACGACATCAGGCCAATGCAGTCCGGCACGGTTTCGCGCACCATCCAGGATGACACCCTGCCGGGCGGCCCGCGCGAGCGCACCATCGTCTATGAGGCCCCTTTCGACCGCTGCGACCGGGAGAAGGACTACGAGACGGCATGGGCGGAATTCGCGAGAAGAAGGGATTCTGCAGGCTGAGGAGTGCAACTGACCTGCGGTCATGGAAAGAATATCAGGGGTTGACTCCGTGCAAAAATGATACTATATGTAATATCAATCAACCCTGGAGGTGCAGTTGGGCAAGGCTGAGAAACTCTACCAGAAGTGGTCCGCACATATTCCCAGGGAGGCCCATCTGCACGAAGTCACGACCTTTCTGGATACCTATTTCCCCGGAATGTGGAAGCAAAAGTCGTCTTCGCACATCGTAGTGCGCTGCAGCCGGCTGGCCATGTTGGCCGATTACCGCCCCTTCGGCGAAATTTCCATACCGGTGAAAGGCGGTCAGCGGGTGAAAGGGTTTTACATAAAGGAGATTATCCGGGCTAAAAGGGCCCTGGAGGAATTGGGAGTAGAAGACCATGAAAAGGAATGCTGATGATTACGCAGCGCTGCCTTACAGAGTGGAGATCACGGCTATCGCGGAGGAGGAAGGCGGCGGGTATCTCGCCAGGCTGCCGCAGTTCGGGCGACTGGGGATTGTGGGCGACGGCGAAACGCCCGAGGAGGCCCTGAGGGAACTCGAAGCCGCCAAGCGCGAACGTTTTGCGGAATACCTGGCAGAAGGGCGCGCAATCCCCGAACCCGAGACGGAGGAGGAGGATTTCAGCGGTCGGTTTGTAGTGCGGCTGCCGAAGTTTCTGCACCGGGAACTCGTGTCG
>NZ_AULM01000068.1 GCF_000422285.1 Desulfatiglans anilini DSM 4660 | reverse complement strand
TCGGCGTCAATCTGCACGTTTGCTTGTGCGGCGACCACCAGGTCGCCTCCGTGCAAACGCTTGATTTCCTTGATATTGGCCAAACCGGGACCCGCCGCGGAGCGGTGGGACTGAGCGGCGAAGCGGTGAAGAAAAATCCTCATTTCCGGATGGACACGACTTAACGTCAGGTGCCCCGGTCCAGAGGGCTCATATCGCTGTCAATCCCCTCCAGTCAGCACATTGATTCTGACTCTGCCCCCCGCAAAGGCAACAGTGGCCATGGCGGGTAGAGGGAAAACCGGGCATCGACTTTAAAACCTTTTTATCATACCAACAAATTGAGATAAATCAGAAAGTTAACATTTTAAGCCCGGTTTTCAGTCTCTTATGGCTGGAGTGTCGAAAATCGCAACATAACATAATCCATGCCGCTGGGTGCAATCAAGGCATCATCCTACTCAACAGACACGATCGCGTAGTTTTTGCCCCCAGCGGGCATCGTCTCGATTTGCTGGACCTTGACGATTTTATTTTTCTTGAGTTTGGCGCGGTATTGCTCGGGGATCAGATCCATACCCTTCATGAAAGCCTTTTTCCCGCCGGCTTCCGCCCTCACCTCCTGCCTGTCTGCCAAGTAACGGAGGTGAACGCCTTCCCAAATTTCATGAACAGGTTCGACAGGAGCATTTGCGGATTTCGCTTCAGGTTCTGCCTCTTCGCCATGGCTGCCCGGATCATCCCGTTTGGCGATGTGAAGGCCAAACCTTCCGTGACCTACAGCGGTTTTCGCCCCCAGACCGTGGCGGTCCAACGCGGCTTCAAACGCCTCGGAAAAATCCGACACGACGGCCTTCTCCTTCGCCAGTTCCGGTCCCATGAGGATACGAAACACGAATCGGGTGTTCTCGCTGCCCTGACGATCCAGAAGCGGATCAACTGCCCAGTACTTTTGAGGATTAGGGGACTGGTCCTCCGTCGGCCTCCCGTTGGCCTTATTGAGATATTCAGGATAATGACAGTTCATGATCTCCGCCTTCAGGAGGGGCAGTTTCGCAGGGAAAGCGTCCATGAAGACGACCCCTCCCCTGTTTGGTTCGAGATTGTCTTCAGCCGACGTCTCTAAATTTCCAAAGACCCTGCGAGCTTCCCCCGCCTCGTTCGGAAGCCGGCCTTTTCCCACCTGTTGCCAAAACCTTCGGGCGTCTTGCACCTCGGGAATCCGGTTGAGCGCCTTCACCAGCCAGGCCAGACGCACCACCCCCTTGATTCCGCTTGCCGGGATATACGGCACACCAAGGGTCCAATCGAATGAAAAACCCTTTTCAGATGGATGGCCGTTGCCAAGACCAACGACCAGCGGCGTTTCAAGAATCGCTTCGAAACGCAGAAGGCGATATCCCAAGCTTTCAAAAGACCGGGCTGCCGCTTCCTGACGTTCGTGGCGTTTCTCGAGAAGCCTGCCGGCGGTCTTTCTCTCCCATTTACCGCCCGTGGGGGAAGCCTCCCCATTGAACATGGCGATTGAGGGGAGTAAATTGTCTCCGGGATCCTCTGCATTCCCCTCGACAGGACATTTTCCGCCGCTTTCCTGGACATAAAACCACTTGTTAAAATAGAGGCCGTAATTGAAGGGACCTTGCGGTTGTTTTCCAATCACGCGGTCGACGGCAGGATTGACCGGCCGCACAACCGGCTTCGAAGCAGCCTTCGCATTCATGGCGTGTCTCCTTGCTCCTCGAGGAAAAGGGCCGAGTTCGCGTAGCGCTTCACCCATTCGAGCACCAGCAGGGCCTCGTCTTGGGCCCGCAGGTACTGCTCCTGGGACATCGCCGAAAGGTTCGTCAGAAAGGGCTTGGGCTCGTCATCCGGGATGATTCCACGCTCTTTCAACCATCGCGCGATGATCGCGAAGGCTGCGTAGTGCTTCTCTTTTACTGATAACTGCCCATCCTTCGTTGCCTTTGAAATGAGAAAGGCCAAGGCATGTCCAAATCCGTTGCCGAGGATCATCGCCGGCAGGCCGGCCGTGAGGTTTGCAAAGTCCTTGTTGACCGGGATCCGCTCGAGCTGCTCCAACGCGAATCGCGACCGCTTCTGAGAAATCGTCGTCTCCATCGCTTCCTCCTATGCCTTTCCGCCCGGCAGCCAACGAACCTCCATGAGGCCGCGGCCCAAGGTCATGTCGCCGCCTATCTGGACATGGGTCGCCAAGGCGGTCATGGTGAGATCCGCTATAAATTCAACCGGCTGGGGCTCGTTCTGCGTCCTCTCCGTGGTAAAAAAGACGAGGGTGTACAAGGCTGAATCAGCCGGCAAAAGCTCCTGATAACGGAGCGACCCAGCCGTGGTCACGCCGGTTTCCGGGTTGATGGCAATCTGGGCCTGGACTTCCGTGGCATTGCGGACCAGATAGGTGAAATCCGCATCGGAAATCAGCACAAGACGCGCAACCTGGGGTGCCAGGGCTTCGAAGGCCGCCTTCAATGCCACGGCATCCGTCTTCGATTCAACAATCTTGACCACCAGGTCTTCCAGCACCAACCCGTTTTCCGCGGCAATATCACCCCGAATCAGCATGCCCTCGCCGGAGCCCGGCGCCGAACCCAACTCCATGCCGGGGAGCGTCAACCCTGCATCGGGGATCAACCGGAGGTCACGCGCGAGCCGCGTAAGCACATAAGGAGCGGTCACCCACACGAATGGGGCGGCGTTGCTTCTCACCGGAAATGCCAACAAACGGCCGTCGGTGATGGAAATCGCCCCGGCGTGGCCTTCAGGCCCGTCTGGGGACTCTTCTCGGCCGAAGACCTTGCAGGCCAGTTCCTTGGCCTGGGAATGCGCTGATTCGTAACCCATTTCGCCCGCTTTACTATTGGCGTAGTAGCGTGTAAACCAGTCCCGGAAAGCCCCTTTCAAACCCGACGACTGGATCATCGGCCAGGAGGTGTGGCGCTCCCGTTGAATGGGGAGATCTACAGCCCCGGTTGACTGACCCGCCCCTGCGTGAAGCGGTGACACGGCGTAAAGAACACACACCCTGGAAGCGTTCGTCGAAAACAACATGGCACTCTCTCCTCTCCTAACCGTTATAGAAACCCACCGGCAATTCCCCTGCATCCGCCGTCCTGATCGAGGTGCCAGGCGCCAGATACGCCGTCACCGGCTTGTGAAACGCCTTTTTCATATCCCAGCCGGCCATCCGCACCGGCGCCCGAGAGATCCTTGGCAGATTCTGCCAGTTATGGGCCCGCAATTCCTCCCACGGAAAATGCGAGAGGGCTACAGCCCAAGGGCCGCGCTTCGGCGGAAGGGGCATTCTGTCAGGCACAAGCGTATAGCTTGCCAGCCGCTGCTCCCCGCCCAAGGTCAGGAGCCCCTCCGCATCCAGATGAGAAGGCACCAGCTCCCGGTCAAGCCCCAAAAGCATCGCGACGCCCTTCTTGAGGCGGATATGGCTCGCCGCATACAAATATCCTGACTTGGCAGTCCGCCGCCGGTCCTCGAGGGCGATCCCTACCCGCTCCTCATAGGTGTAAAACGCCTTCAACGGCAATAGGGCAGGGCCTCCCGTATAGGATGATAAATCCGAGAAACAGGATAATTCGTTCCTCCCCTGGTGGATTTCTTCTAAAGCCTCCACAGAAATCCAGTGATCCAGAAGCGGCGCGAGGTCCCCTGCCTGCGGATTGAGAGCCCACAAGGGTTCTGGGACGCTGCCTTTCAGCCCCACGGCGCGGATAAACTCCGAAGGGAGGTCAGCCGGAGTAATCCCGATCCTTCGCTGTGGCTGGGTCGACTTGCCGCTTTCAGCCGAATCCTCGCATGGGTCAAAAGCGCCGTGATGCATCGCTTCAGCCCTCTTCAACGATTGTTTTGAGGCCATCCAATGGGCAGGCGCAGGCAGAAAACGCACGACCGCGCCGCCAGGCACCGTTGCTTCGAAAATCGGCCCGACGACCTTGAATCCAGGACGCTCGGGCGTCCCCAAAAGGGGATAGCGGCCGGCAATATCCCGGCCCGCCTTTTCCTCTCTTGCATACGTAGAAGGGTCAAGGCCGCGCTGCAGCAGCACCGCTGTACGGAGGGCCCCCAAAAGGGTCGACGGCATGGGTGGAAAGACAGACCGGGCGGTGTGGTTTTCACCCGCGACCATCGGTTCGGAACCCTTAAAGAAACAGCTGTCCAACGGCTCCAACCTCAGCCATTGCAATTTTTCAGTCATGGCATCCTCCATCGCCGGCTCCCTGATACCGAAAAAGCTGCGGCCCAAGAAAACGCGCAATCAGCAGGGCCTCGGGCCGAACGGCGGCGTCGGGGCCAAGGAGTAGGGCCGCCGCCTGCCATGCAATCCGCTCGAGCCTCGGATTGCGTGCTTCACCCTTTCTGGGCTTCAGAGACGGATCGGAGCGAACAATCAGCGTCTTCAAGAACTTGGGCAGATCCGCCGGATTCCTGGCAGCCAATGCGTCCAGTCCATCTCGCATCTCCTCCACCCGATACATCAACGAAGAACTCATGCACAGGCGCGTCCTCGCTCCGAAGGCCCTTGAAAAATCCAGGAAATGATCGACGAGCGTATCGTCGGGAGAAATCTCCTTCGGAATTTCAGCCAGCAAGGCTTCGTGCGGGCGGGCATTCCACTTCATCACCATAGCACGCGGGCCTCCTCCCCGCTTGGCGAGTTCGACGGCCACGGCATTTCTCCCGCCCTCCTCTTTGGCGCCGCCTTCGAGAAGCCTCCGCGCTGCAGCCATAGCATCCGCGAGCGGCCTTTTGTGATGGCATATCAAGACCGCCCCTGAAATGGACAGGCATCGATCCTCTCCCAAATGGAAGGCCAAACGAAGGCGTTCAGGGGCCCAAGGTCCAACGATGGGCTGCGCCGTGCCCGTGATGGCGTCGTAAACCACGTACGGCGTCGCATACATCCGTGCGATTTCATGGGCCGCAGACAGCGCCGTCGAGACCGGCATGACAGCGCACACATCGTCGCCGCCGGCATAGATGAGCCGGCCGCGACACCTCCGGATGATCTCAGGGACCGTATGAAGCGAAAAGTCGCCCAAGGCCTCCGACAACGCTGCATGAACACCAGGAGTCACCACTCGGGTCTCTCCAAGGTGCTCTTTCCAAAAGCCCCGATACGCTGCATCGAAAGAGGGCGTACGCAGCCGTTCGGTCAAGTCCGGATGAATCGTCGATTCCCAGCGTGAGGGAAGGGTTTCCCCTCCTACAAGCCGCCCCATCCTGTCCCCATCCATAAGGAGGATGGCATAGTAGCGATCCGCATCGGTCCACAGACGGCCCCGCTTCTCCATCGCGTGCAGAATCCCGCTGCAAGTCCGGCGCGCCTCCCGCTCGAGCACGCGGCGGTGCTCCCCTTGTCCTGCAGGCGCATCCGGCTCGTCGGTGTCGTGGATGAACTGGGAGAGCACCTTGCGCCATGAGCCGTATGGCTCCAACGCCTTCACCCCCTGCGGCGCCTCCCCGGCGACTTCATTCAACCAGTCCCCGAAGGCAAGCTCCGTCGTCGACGGAAAGACGTCCGCCTTTTCGAAAAGAGGCTTCAGTGGATGGTCGGTCTTTGAGCCCTTGATCACACGGCCGGCCAAACGCTTTACGGTCGCCACAGCGCAGAGCCTCTCCGAAGATCTGAACTCGGGATGCAAATCCCTGTCCTGCTTCAACAGGCTCCAGAACGGATCAACGCTCGGCCTCGGGTTGCGATCCTCTCCGGGCCGCCACTCGAAGCGCAAGGCCTCCAGATCGCCATGAAGCCCGCACTTGATTCCTTCCTCCCGCTCTGTTGAGCCATCAGGTCGGCCGTTTTTTTCGACCGGGAGTTGGGATTCCGCATCTTTCTCCAGCGCTGCACCTTCGCCGTAAACATATTTGCCGGCAGCCAAAAACGACTGAGCCATTGCATGGCTCACGGAATAGAAGGCCGCCTGGCCGCTCAACGGGTAAGGCAAGGCGTGTTTTTCGCTGTCGGCAACGAGGTTGAAGGGCTTCTCCCAAACGCTCGGAGGCAGAAGGCCCTTGATCTGCAGTTCCCGGCCCTCGTCCAGCAACGGACAGGCGCTCCAACGAAAGGTCCAATAGCCTTTCATCTGACGGTGGAACTGCTTGGTGAGATAGGGATCTTTCTTCCCCCCGATAACGGTTTCAATCCGGTCGAGGGTCATGCGGCCCAGATCCTCCCACGCCTCACGGATCCGCGCCTCGATCGCGGCTGCCGTCTCCTCTTCCTCCCCAGCCGGGACGAGGCAGACAAATTTATTGGGAAGCGAAGCGCCCTCCGCTTTCGGCACTCCATCATCGCCCGCAAGGAGCCCCTCCAGGCCGCACTCCCTGCGCAGCATGTCCTCCACCAGGCCCTGACCGATCAGGCTCGGATAGAGCACATGATCCGAGCCCAGCCGGTAAATCACCTCCCGTATACCCTCGAATGCGAGCCACGAAAGAAGGACCGAACCGACCCACAGATCCCGCAGCTTCCGCGCCCGCTCGATGAAGCCCTGAACCGGAGCCAGGCTCACCACCAGCAGCACGGCCCGGCGGGTCTTCGATCTCTTGAAACAGGAATAAATCGCGGCAGCCAGACCGCAGTGCTGCCAGATGCTGTGGTCCGGAATCCGCGTATCCGCCGGAAGCCGACCCCACAATCCTCCGAGGCCGCCGATGTTCTCGCGCCGCAGACGCTCGCGCAGCGCATGGTGCACATAGTGGAAGCGGGCGGGGGAAAGAAGCTCCGGCCTGCCGGGAAACGAGGCGCACACCCGCTCGATATCCGCTTCGATCAGGGCTTCGATAGCGCGGGCAACCGATGCACAATCCTCGCGCGTCATATCCAGCTGGAGGGGTAGAACCGCCTCGCGCGCCGTTGGGTGGGTCAACAATGGCCTTCCCAGAAAGTCGATCGAGCCGTTTAAATCGGCCCTGGCGCTGTGCCCGGGCAGCTGAGTGCGGTCCATGCCTGCCGCCGTTTGATCGGCCATGTGGATCAAGCCCGGATCGGGCTGAGGGAGGGGCCCCAGGATATCCAGCAGACGCCGGCTCCGCTCCTCGTGTCCTGGGATGCGCAGGGCCTTGTCGGGCGGATCGTGCAGATAGGCCGCGAGCTTCTCATCCCAGTAGGCTGAATCTTGAAGAAAACCGTTTCTCATGCTACGCACTCCTCGTACTTGGCACGCTTCAACAGGGTGTCCAGTTTCCGATGGATTTTTTCCCATGTCTGGATCTGCTCGCTATTCTTGGAGTTGAGCTGATTGCGGCTGTGCGCATGCGGCACATGCAAAACGAGCCCGCGGTATTTGTCCATTTTCTTGCGTACGCAAAACCGAAGGGGCGAGGCATGCCGATCATTCTTATTCTTCCCTATCGGGTGATGGGTCAGCGGCACCCCGATCAGATGCCGCTCCGCAAAACTACCGCCCCCGGGGTCCAACCGTTCGTCTTGCCCCACTTTTTCGGCACGCACCTTGATATAGGCGGAGGCAAGCTGCACCATCACCTTCTCCCATGTTGAGCAAAGTTCAGTTTGCCAGAGGAGAGGGCCCTTTTCGTCTTTCCCCAGACAATTCGGGTAGTCCTTCTGGAACCCCTTTGTCCATGATTTGGTGACAGATTGAAGAAGTGCTGCCTGCTGCCCCCCTTCCAACCCTGGATTACTGATATTGAAGCTGCCCCAGCCATTCCGGGAGCGCGCTCCTACGGTGCCGAAAACCGCGACAAGGGCCAACACCGCATCGATCTCCTTCTTCAAGGCGGCTGGGTATTGAAGAATCAACTGGAATGCAGACGTCGAAGGAAAGTAGCTATGCTGGATGCCCTTTTTAAAATGCACAAGCCCCATGCCTGCCAAATAGCCCAAAGCATCAACCTTTCCTCCATGATCGACCTCAGGATGCTGAATCTTCATTTTCTGAAAAGGACTTTTGACCGCCGCTGTGCCATGGCCCGGCACCAGCCGGATTTCCACAGGGCTTTTGCGGCTTTCCCGCTCATCCCCAGCCCGCCCGAAAACGCGCCCTTCCTCCTCAAGCAAAGCCTTTTCTCCCGGCAAATCAATGCAGGTCACCCTCCACCAATATCGCAGCAGGGCTTTGAACGGCTCAGCGCGCCACTGCGCTTCCTGATCCGCCCCGCCGAGGAACATCGGAGTCACAACCTGGCAGTCCAGACGCCGATGTTCGGTTTGATAGTACCGCAACGACGGCAATACAGTTTTCATATCGGACCATTCCCCCTTTCACGGCTGCATAAGGCCTCTGACCTTTCAGGAAGGCCTTGCCTTACTGCCTGAAAAAATCCCACTGACTGAGAAACGCATGATTCCAGTGCGCATACCCATACGATTCAATAGGCAGAGTTCAGTTCTCTCGCATTTGCAGACTCTTCTCATTCGGGCAGCCCATCCCTTGGAGAGGGACCACCCCGGGCCTGCACTAATGGATCACGGCATCCGAGGGAGGATTTTCAAAATAACTTTTTCGGAGACAGTCGTTTTTCGGATTATTCAAAAACACCGGCCTCTTGCACCTTCTTAGTGCCGCAGCCCGTGGACAATCAATTCCTCAGAACCGTTCAAACGCCAATTCACAAATCTCATACAGACATAGAGCCTGAGTGAAATCAGTTTCCTTCGACGAAGCTCCTCCACAAAGCTTCCTGATCGAGAAGCCTTCAAACGAATACGGAATTCCTGCAATCAATTACAAGACCGGAGATAATCCAGAAAGCCTGTGTAAAAGGTTCCAAGTTCCTTCTTGAGCTTGTCAGCCTTTGCACTATCCTGCTTCATCTCCGAATGGTTGATGTCATTCCGGCGTCGAGCCAGCTTTTCATAATCCAGGAACAACGTTTCAGGTAGACGGCTGCGGCAATCAGCCAAAGAACTGCTGTCTCCATATACATGACCCTGCAAAGGCTCCTTTCTGCCTATTTTGTTAAGCACTGCGGAGACATCCCCCCGGTTCTCCATTTTCACCCAGTCCAGCCCCCCTTTCAGGCAGAAATAGGTCAGAATGGTCTCGGTCAAAAGCGTGTAGCCCTGTTGAACCAACCCGTGGTGCAGACACCAGTTCACAGCTCCCAGTCCGCGTCGGATATCTTCGCTCAACCCGGGGCTGTCAACCACCAGCAGATCGAGCTTGGCCGCCAGACGCTCCAGCAGGGGATAGAAGGCCGGCAACGTGTTGGGCAACCGCTTCAGTTCTTCAACGCGAGCTCGTATATCGCCGACGAAATCGGTTTCATATAGTATCTTGCCCCGGCAGGTCGTCACGGTATCGTTGAGCCTGGCAAGCCTCTTGCTCAGTTCGTCCAGCTGCACCGCCTCGGCATCTTTGCCCCGGCTCTCCCGCCTGCGGGGAATGACCTCCTCCTCTATCAGGGCTTTCATCGCCTCCACGGAACCCGACCTCTCGAACTCTGCGATGGCCTGGCTCCAATCCATCAACGCCGCAAAAGGCGTCAGGTCGAAGACCGGAACCTCCGGCAGACCGCCGTCTGCAGAGTCCCGCCGCGCTTCCCATGCCCCGTAGTAAATCCCCCCGAGTTTCACGCCCTTCAGGGTTCGCAAGTACTGGATACACGCCAACGCAAGGATGGGAATGGACCTGAAGGAATGCGTGACATCGAAAATGATCTCATCGCCTTCCTCCACCTCATCGAGGATCTCCTGGAAAATGGCCCAGATCTCCTCCTCATTGCTCCCGTCAGGTATATCTCTTCCACGGAACCGGATAGATGGGACCTCGATCCGAACCGTATCCTCGAGGCCTTTGAGGCGGAGGTCTCCATCCTTCCCTTCCGAACCCGACGGGGACTGCCAGTTTCTCTCTCTTGCGCCCTGAGTCAAGAAAACCACCACTTCCGAGGGTTGGAAAATCGCGGCGAGTGCAGCCTGCACAAAGCGCGTTTCCTTGCTCCGTCCGCCAAACACATATACCCCGGCCTTGTAAGCGCTCGTTCCAAGAAAGCTGATCATCTTTTTGCCCGACATAGCACCCTCCTGATGCTCTAAAAAAGCGAAAGCTCTGACGTAGAATCAGCTAAGTCACTCTCAATCCCCTCAAGTCGGGACATTCATTCTGACCGAGACAGATT
>NZ_AULM01000067.1 GCF_000422285.1 Desulfatiglans anilini DSM 4660 | reverse complement strand
TCGCCATTTCCCGATCGTTCCGCCTTTTCAAGTGCCTCCCCGTCCGCCGCGCCGCCAAGTTGATCCACTCGGGTACGTACGAAGGGTGCCGGACGTCCGCCGCCATCTAAGGCCGCCCTACTGAAAGGCCCTTGTCGGAACCCGCGGGTAGACATCCCGGGAGAAATGCGATGGAAAAGCCGAAACTTCTCGACCAGGTCCGGGCTGCGCTTCGTGTCCGGCACATGAGCTATCGCACCGAACAGACTTACGGCCATTGGATCAAGCGGTTCATTTTCTTCCACAACCGGAAGCACCCACTGGAAATGGGAGAAGCCCACGTCAGCGCTTTCCTGAGCTATCTGGCTGTGGAAAAAAGGGTGGCGGCCCCCACCCAGAATCAGGCGCTCTGCGCCATCCTGTTCCTTTACCGCAACGTGCTCAAGAAAGACCTCGGCTGGATCGACGACATCGAACGGGCCAAAAGACCCCGCCGGCTTCCGGTCGTCTTCACACGGGACGAGGTTAGGGCCATTCTCGCCCGCCTCGACGGAGTCCTTTGGGTCATAGCGGCCCTTCTCTATGGGTCTGGGTTGCGGTTGATGGAATGCCTCCGACTTAGGGTCAAAGACGTCGACTTCACCTATAGCCAGATCACCGTCCGAGACGGTAAGGGGCAGAAGGACTGGGTCACCATGCTCCCGGAGGCGGTTGGGAACACCCCTTCAGCGGCACCTCGAAAAGGTGCGGCTCATCCACGGGACTGACCTCGAAAACGGTTTTGGAAGGGTCAATCTCCCCTTCGCACTGGCCAGGAAATACCTCAACGCCCCGCGCGAGTGGGGCTGGCAGTATGTGTTTCCAGCCTCCAAACTGTGCAGAGACCCCAGGACATCCGCTGTCACACGCCATCATCTGCATGAATCTGTCCTGCAGCGCGCTGTCAAAACGGCGATCCGGGAGGCCGGTATCGCTAAACACGGAAGCTGCCATACGTTCAGGCACAGCTTCGCCACCCACATGCTCGAAAATGGCTGCGATATTCGAACGGTCCAGGAACTGCTGGGTCACAGAGATGTCAGCACAACGATGATCTATACGCATGTAGTCGGCAAAGGAGGGAAAGCGGTCAAAAGCCCGTTGGATTGAAACACGGTGAGTGTGGGGAATTTCCACTACCGTCGGGAATGATGTTCCCTCATGTTTCAGCGCACCTTTTTCTGCGCATAACTCCGGCTTGATTATCGATCGGGCAAATCATCGTAAAAGTCATCCTGAATGTCAATCTAATTTCGTTTAGATATTGAACAGAAAAAGCGATTTGAGCTTGAAGGGCATTTTGGACGTCTTACATACGCTGTATGGGCATGTGTTGGAATTGAAGCAGGCGTGGGAAAGGGAAAGCTATCTCGATCAGCCCGTTAGGCTGCGCTTCGCCGGCCCTGGAACTCCGGCGGATATTTCCCGCGTATGCATGCCCATATGGGCATATACTCGTTGCAGCAGATTTCGGTGATGCGGGGGAAGCAGACTCCAAGGCCAGCCGCTCCGATGCACGAGTGAAAAACCGGACATGTTTTACGTTGATAAATATTGCGGAAGAGGTGCTGCCAACCCGGACCCTATCAAGTGGCTGGTTCGCAGTTGGGCGATGCATCATGATCATGGAGCATTTCTCGGGGAAATGGCTTTACCTTTTTCCATTCTTGCGATTCTGTTTCCGCTTGCCAAAGGTCAAAATTTTTCTGCAAATTAAGCCAAAAGTCCGGAGTGGTATGAAAGGCACGTGACAAGCGCAAGGCCATCTCCGGTGTGACGGCACCTCTTTCATTTATAATTTTAGATAATGTTTTTCTCGAAACTCCGAGCGATTCAGCCATATCCTTGATTGTGATGGATAGAGGCAAGAGATAGTCTTCTTTTATTATGCTGCCCGGATGTGTCGGACATCTCGTCATTCTACGCATTGGCATACCCTCTAATGGTAATCATCGTAATCCACAACATATGCATCACTGTCGATAAATTGAAAAAAAACTCGCCAATTGCCTGATACTTTCACTGCATAAAATCCTTTTTTATCGCCGCTCAACAGGTGAAGGGATGAGCCAGGGTAATTCATATCCTTAATCTCAGTTGCAGCATTGAGGCGGTCGAGGATTCGTTCAAGCCTGTTTGCATGTTCAGGCTTAATTCCTTTCTTGACCCCCGTATAAAAGAATTCTTCCAAACCTTTATGTTTAAACGATTTTATCATTACGTGCAGTGTAACCTGCGAGGTTACGCCTGTCAAGAAGATATTTCCAGGGAAAACCGGGAAAGGTGTATGTATCAGACGCTTGGGCGGCCGTTCCCGTTCTTGTCGATGTTCCGGTCCAGGGCGTAAATCGCCGGGGGATAGGCGTCGCCCTTTTCGTAGTGGGAGAGAACCCCCTTCAGGAGGCTGAAGAGCTCTTCGAAGACCCCGTCGATCACCTCCCCAGGGACGCCGTAATAGAGAAAATTGATGGGCATGCAATCGCCCAGGAGATAGAGGTGCTTGGCGGGGGCGGCCTCTGACGTTGAGGGGGTTTCGCCGTCCAGGAAGGTGATTTTTACGTGGTGGCCCTGGAGGACACGGTTCTGGGGGTCCTTGATCGGGTATTTCTCGACGCGCACCGGTCGCCCGTCGATGGCAGGACGATCCGCGTTCGAGCATTCCTCGATCAGGGCGAGGAGGTCCGTGAACTCGATCGTCTTCGTGGAGCCGCTGGCGAAGAAGAGGTCCCGGGCCGTCCCCTCGGCGATCAGGCGTTCGAAGAAGGGCTTTTTCAAGACCGAGACGCCGGTGACGCCCAGGAACAGATCCGTCTGTTTCCAGAGGCCCTCCGGAAGCGCGGCGGCGTCGGAGAACTCGGAGGAGGTCTCTTCCCGGCCGGTCTGCACCTTCAGGTCCAGCCCCCACACGGACCCGTAGGTGACGCGCTCCTTCAGGGTCCGGAAGAGGAAGCGGCCGATGTTCCCCCTCGAGCCGAGGACGAGGGCGTTTCGGTGCATCATGCACTTTCCGAGGCCGTTGAAGATGGACTCGACCGCGCTGAGGATGGAGTGGGCGCAGGCCTCCGCCTCGACGATGTTCTTGTATCGCGAGGAGGCGATCGTAAAGGCCGGCAGGGCAAGGCCGCCGCACTCGGCCTCCGTTTCCTGCAGCTGGTAGTAGCCGTTGGCCGTGTGTTCGAAGGTCGCGGGGACGATCGATTTCAGCCAGGCGTCGAGCGGAAGCGAATCAGGGAGGTCCTCGGGCGCCTCCACCGCATAGGCTTCGAGCGCCTTGGAGGCGGCAAGCCCGGCGCGGCAGAGTCGGTTCAGGACCGGGGCGACGTATCCGCCGTCTTCGATCAGGAGGAGTTTGCGGCCCTCCTTCCGGGCCGCCACGGCCTCCCGGAAAAAGAGATGGCCGGCCGCAAGGCGCATGGATTCGAGATAGCCTCCGCGCAGCGTTCGAAGGGCCTGATCGAGCCGTGCCAGCCGATCGAGCGGGGAATACTGCCGGGAGAGGATGTAGGCCCCCGCGACCGAGTCGCGAAGCTCGACCCGCTGCAGGGCATGGAAGGAAAACCGCCGGTCGGGGAGGCTCAGGATGTCCTCTAGATAATAGTCCGGGACCACCCCTTGATAGTTGATGAAGAGGGTCGTCACCGATGCGCACTGCGAGGCCTCCAGCGCCCTCACGAAGCCGAGCACCTCCGAGGTGGTGTGGTGGATCAGGAGGATGCGGTAATCCTGGAGCAAATCGGGGCGGGCGGCCTCCTGGCAGGCGAGGAGGTGCGGCATCCGCAGGAGGTGGGCGTGCATGTCCGGCCGTTTGCGCCGGGCCCCGATGGCGATGTTGAGCCGCGCCCCCTTCCGCGAGAGATCGATGTAGACATGGTCCCGGGCATCGAGCATCTCGATGCAGTGGCCGTCCGACAGGGTCTGCATGACGACGTCGTCTTCGAGCAGCACCAGGACCTTGGACAGAAGCTGGACGAAGGTCGAGCCGCCCGAAAGGAGAAGGCTTTCGGCTGTCTCCTGGCTCCAGCTGAAGGCCGCGTCCCGGACGGCCGCGAGTCCGGAGGCGATCAGCAGCTCGAACAGGGCGGCCTGGCGGCCGGGGATCTCGATGTACTCGTGCTGCTGGTTCTGGCACTCGTGGTGGATCCCCACAAAGATCTGTTCGGCCATCGCGGCGATGTCCAGGCTGTAGTGCCTTCGGCCGATGTCCGTGACCACCCGGTGGGGGATCCGCTTCAGGAACAGGCGCGACTGGGCGCCGTCCTCGACGGTGATGCGCAGAAAACGGCCCTCCCGGTCGTGCTCCACCAGCATGAAATGCCTTTGGCCGGCTTCCTTCGAGACATGAAAGGGGAAGAGGACGGCGGCCTCGGCTTCCTCCTTTTTTTGGAAGGCGCGCGGAAAGAGCAATCCGCCCCACTGCGGGAGCTGCACGGCGTCGAAGACGAGCCGCAGATCCCGGACGAACCCCTCCTGGTCCTGGAGGAGATACCCCGCGACGGGGCGGCGGGCGTAGACGACGACATGGGTGACGCCGAGGGCGGCCAGCTCGGCCGTGGTCCCCGGATCGACGATGACCTGGACGAGGACGTCCACCGAGGAATTCCGGGACTGTTCGAGGACCTGCCTGGCCAGGAGGCTGACGAAGCCCGGGAGCCCCGAGAAGACCCTCACGGCGCTCATGTCGATCAGGAATCCGCCGTCGTCCTGCTCGATCAGCGGCACCCCGAAGGACGTCCCCCGGGGGCCGCGCCGGAGATCGCGCCCCGCCGTCGCCTTGCCGAAGCGGGGCGTGTGCATGAGGTTGCTCAGAATCGAATCGATCCGCCGCGTGTCTTTCTCGTCAGCCAAGAGGTCCTTCTCCTCTCATCGCTCCGCCGCTCCGGCCTTCTGCCGCAGGTTCCCGGCCTTCGCCTTGAGCATCTTGAAGTAGTCCGATCCGGTGATCTTCTCGAGATCGGCGCACTGCTTGCCCCGATCGATCTGGATCTTCAGGGTGGTCACCTCGTTGCGCAGATCCTTCTCGCGCTTTTCGACGGCCTGCAGCATGTCCGTGAAGACCTGGGCCATGGTCCCCAGTTCGTCCTGCCGGCTCGAGATGCTTTTCAGCTCCTCGACATGGGTGTAGTCCCCGTCGGCGACCCGCCGGGCGACGCGGGTCAGGCCCAGCATGGGGGCCGTGATCTTCTTGGACAGGACGGCGCAGACCGCCAGCCCCGTGATCAGCACGACCAGCGTGACCGCCCCGAGGCCGTAAAGCTCCTCGACCGCGATCCGCTCGCGCATGGTGATGAAGATGCTGCTCAGCCAGGTCGCCATGACCGTGACGATCAGGAGGTAGTAAACGGCCTGGATCGTGCGTATCTCGACGCGGGCGATCAGGAGGCCGAAGAGCTGCATCAGGGGCGGCACCAGCATGAAGGCCCAGAGGGTGTCGGTGATGAAGATCGGCAGGAAGAGGCTGAAGAGCGCGTTATGGAACGCGACGCGCCCGAGTCCGACCTCGACCCCCGTGGACAGGGCGAAGGGCAGGGCCGAAGCCAGCAGGAGGAGGAGCAGCAGCTTGACGAAGGACAGGATGGAATCGACCGGCCTCGCGCCGAACCGGCCGGCCAGTCCGGGGATGAGCCCCATCAGGCCGTTGGCGAAGCTCCAGTGCAGGGCGAAGAGCGGGCCCTTGCCCGCGAAGGCGTAGCCGAGCATGTCGCCCGACGCCCCCGTGGCGAAGCCGGCGAGCGGGCCGTACAGGACCCCGATGAACATGGGCAGAGCGACCTGCGGCCGCAGCTCCGCAAAACTGCAGCCCGGCAGATAGTATTTTCCGGACAGGAAGTTCGCGATCCCGTAAACGCACCCCATCGCCACGCAGACAGCGGCGATCTTCAAACTCCAGCGGGGCGGGCGCGGACGGACGGAAGCCATAGTGTCAACCTGAAAGGGCGTCCACCATGCGGTTGAACTCGGCGACGATGGGGTGCCCTGGATAGCGGACGATGAAGATCCCCTGACTGGCGAGGGTCATCATCTCATCCGAGTGCATGATGACCCCAGCGACCGGGCAGTTGTAGGTCCGCTCGACCGTGGACCGGATCTGTCCGGCATCGAAGCTTGCCGGCACCTTGTTGATCACGAGCAGCATCTTCGGGACCTCCAGCTCGCGCGCCACCTCCACGGTCAGCGCGGTCCCCTGGTAGTCCTGATAATCCGGACGCATGACGACCAGCAGGGCGCTCGAGACGGCGATGGAAAGCAGGGTCTCCTCGTTCAGGCCCGGGTGGGTGTCGATGATCAGGACGTCCAGTTCGAGCCCCTCGATGAGGGCCCTGAACCCGTCGCTCAGGAGGTTGATGTCGTAGCCGTCGTGAAGGACGCGGGCGATGTCGGCGACGTTGACGCTCGAGGGGATCAGATAGACGGCCCCCTTGCAGCGCCCTTCCAGGGAGGCGCTCACGTCGCAGGCCGTCTGCTCGATGGAACACCGCCCCCACAGATAGTCGTTCAGGGAGTATGCGATCTCTTCCTCGCCGAGGCCGAAGATGACATGGATGCCGGGCGATTGGATGTCCGTGTCGATCACCCCGACCCTCGCCCCGCGCATGGCATAGACGGCCGCCAGGTTGGCCGAGATGTTCGACTTCCCCGTTCCGCCTCTGAATGAATGCACCGATATGATCCTGGCCATGTCGCTTCCTGAGAGAGTGGATGAAAATCGTCGACGGGGATGGGATCGATCCGATGCGACGACATCGGCCGCACGGCTCTACCGTTCACGCGAACCCAGGCGGAGACTGCCTCGCCGATCCCGCGGCCATCATAGACGCCCGGCGGCGATACGTCAATGAGGATGGCACCGGGCGGAGCCGGATGTCATCGAAAAGACCTGCAGGTATGTCCGGGAGGAAGGCGGGCTGGAGCGGGAGGTCTTCGAGGGGGCGCGGGCGGCTGAACGCGGCGGGCGGGTTGGAATGGAAGCTGAATTGGGGAACACGATCATTGCACCTGAAAGCTCGAAACGGCCCGTGCGTTCAGCCCGTCCGTCTTGATGCCGTTGTCGATTAATTCAGTACGCAAACATCGATTGCAGCGTCGAAATGACTTCCACCTGAACTTGAGGGTCAATTGTACCAGCTTTCTTTATGAGCCTGGACTTGTCAATTGTGCGAATCCGGTCCAACACGATTTGACCCTTTCGGCCTTGGAATTCGCAAAACACGCGAGTGGGATAAGCCTTACCGGCTGTGGTCATAGGTGCCACGATAACAGTTCGTATGTGACGGTTCATCTCGTCAGGTGAAATGACCAGGCAGGGACGAGTTTTCTTTATTTCCGATCCCACTGTAGGATCGAGGTTGATCAAGTAGACATCAAAACGTCTGACTACCATTGCCATTCTGTCTCATCCCAAGAATGCGATACCGCTTCCTCGGCATCGACCAGCAGGTCGTCACCATTTTCGGCCATTTGTTGAAATGCCTGATCCCAACCGGCACGGGGTGTCGAAATGGGGCGAATAATGATTGTTTCACCCTCCACAGCAATTTCGACATCCTCGGCTATACCGGCTTGTTCGATAATCGGCTTTGGCAGCCGAATCCCCTTTGAATTACCGATCTTTACAATACGTGCCCTCATGAAATATCTCCTTGAAACATCTGTATGCACATTGTAGGTACCTGAGCGGCCTCTGTCAAGAAAAACTTGGGAATCGTGTGAGTTATACCCTGATCCGCTTTCTGCCAACGGCAAGCTCAGCCGAGGAGGCCGCACCGAGGCCTGACGCCGGTTGGAGCGACGTGTTATCCGTTGACTTTTTTTGACACAGCCTATTATAATGTGTATAAATACACATCATGGATAGCCGAACAATTATCAAGATTCTCAAACAAAACGGATGGAGCGAAGTGGCAAAAGTCGGCTCCCATGCTCAATTTCGGCATCCATACAAAAATGGACGGGTTACCGTACCACACCCCAAAAAGGACATGCCGATTGGTACTGTAAAAAGCATCGAGCGCCAATCGGGAATCAAGTTTAGCTGAGGTGTAACCGTGGCAAACTACATCGCAATCGTACACAAAGATCCCAAAAGTGACTTTGGCATCTCGTTTCCCGATTTTCCGGGCTGCATCACGGCCGGGAAAGACATCGACGAAGCTAAGGACATGGCCCAAGAGGCTCTCACGCTCCATATTCAAGGCATGATTGAAGATGGAGAAAAATTGCCCGCCCCATCAAAGCTCGAAGAGATTATGGCCGATCCCGATTTCGCCGATGCTGTGGCCTATCTGGTCGTTGACGTCCCGGATGCCAGGCCCCGAACGGTCAGGGTCAATATCACCGTTCCCGAAATGACTCTTAAACAAATCGATGCTGCAGCTAGAAAGCGCGGTATGTCACGGTCTTCATTTCTTGTTCACGCCGCACAGAATGCTATTCAAGCAAACCAATCAGAGGCATCTGTTTGATTTAATTACTTTCCATCCGGAAATGGCCTTTTTGGCCAATCTCGGCGTCAATCTGCACGTTTGCTTGTGCGGCGACCACCAGGTCGTCTCCGCGCAAACGCTTGATTTTCTTGATATTGGCCAAACCGGGATCCACCGCGTAGCGCTGGGACTGAGCGGCGAAGCGGTGAAGAAAAATCCTTGAGATCACGTGCTGCATCAGGGGGAAGCCGGCGCCAAACAGAAGGATTTGGTCGAATCTCTCAGTCAATGCCCTCCGAAATGCGGCATCGACATATTTGGTTCGGGCGATAACGTACTCATAAACCCCCTTGGGCACAAGGAAGCGGACAAAGAACTTTCGACATAGAGAAGTGTGAATGAGCACCCTGATAAAGCTTGGGAGAAGACACACGGCAAGATGGTCGTCGCCGTGATAATGGTCTCCTTTTTCCAGAGATGACACCGCGCGTGAAAGGCAAGTCATCTCAGCGGTTCGTGATGTTTTTCTCTCGATTCGTTTATTGATCACTTTCGCAGCCTCACCGGAGCGACTTGCCAATTTCGCCAGTCGATTGACCCAACGGGCTCTTCAGCCGCAGGCTTTAGACTGTCGGCTGAAAGAGCAAGGTTATGCATGATTACTGTAATTTTTCTACTTCAGAATATCGAAAACACGAAACCAAATGATCATTCATTATGCCTACAGCCTGCATATAGGCGTATATGATTGTTGAACCAACAAACGACATTCCTCTCTTTTTGAGGTCATTGGAAAGTGCATCGCTTTCGGCTGTTCTTGCAGGGACATCCTTGATCGTCTTGCGTTTCCCATTGATCGATTTTCCATTAACCCACTGCCAAATGTACGCATCAAAACTGCCGAATTCTTTCTGTATATTTAGAAATACAATCGCATTCTTTCTCATGGCAAACACTTTAAGGCGATTGCGAATAATCCCGGGATTTTTCAACTGTTCTTCGAGTTCACCATCAGTCATACGTGCGACTTTCTCAGGATCAAATCCCTTAAACACCTCACGATATGCCTCCCTTTTGCGTAACACCGTTTCCCAGCTCAACCCTGCCTGAGCGCCTTCCAGTATCAGCATTTCAAAATGTTTTCGGTCGTCATGTACTGGCGCACCCCATTCTTCATCATGATAATGTTCCAACAGGTTTGAATTAGCCCAATCACATCGTTTCATACAGATATATCCTTTTTGCATAACGTTCCGCATCAGCGGGCGCACGCTTTTTGCGATCCGCTGTATGCCGTTGTTCGCCACATTAGTACTTTTTAAAAGAGATCAGTTCGCGTCCAATAAACTTATTGATTGATTCAACGATAACCCCATGCGGCCTTGAAAGACGTTTTTTTTAATAAAACATTGACCACACTGTAATCGATTCTGCGAAGGGCACGCTCTCCTCGGTGAAAATATATGCACCTGTAAAATATGGATGCAAATGAGTTTTTGTCTTTTTAAACTCATCTAAGGAATGACAGCATGAAAAGCATATTATCCTTTGCTCATCATTTGATAATGGTCGGATATGTTTAATTATTTGTTTGGACACTTCGGCCCAGCTTACCGTACCCCCGAGCATGCCAATTCCTGATTTGCCGCCATGACATGCTATGTGTACAAATTGCACAGAATATTTGTATGTGGGGTAGTTCATGAATCGTTCCCGCGATGCAACACAAATGCGTTTTACTCTTGCCCGCATTCCTTTGTTATGAATTATCGACTGGATTGTCTTGCACTCCGTAGCAAGTTCACTTTCGACTTCATGATCGCTCGGAAGGTCAAAGATCAGGTACCCCAGTTTCTGTTTTGACATATATATCTCCTGGCGAACTTTATATTCGACGTCTCAATTGAAGCCGCGAAAAACCTCGATTTGGCTGCCTATTGGATTTAGGCGGCTGATGTGTCGTATAAACCGATCCTGAGGGGATCTAGGCTTCAAATTTGACGCAATCGGATCTTGATATTCACAAGTGATAGCTGTATAAATA
>NZ_AULM01000066.1 GCF_000422285.1 Desulfatiglans anilini DSM 4660 | reverse complement strand
ACAAGGCGACAAAAAAGCCTGCACGCATCCAATGCATGAAATGGGTGTGGATCGCGCTGGGACTTCCGAAACGTTCTTTGGGAAGCGCTTTCCACTGACAGCCGGTTCTGAGCACGTACATGATGGCTTCAAAAATCTGCCGGGGGGGCATCGGCTTTCTTCCCCCGCCGATTTTGCGCTTGTAAGATTTTTGTGGATCCCGCTCGGGCGCCGGCACAAGGGGCTTAACCCTTTCCCAAAAGGCATCGGATACCTCCCACGACTGAATTTTTGTCATAGGGCCTCCATCGTAAAGGTTCAAGATGGCTGCCAGGATAGCAAAAGTCGTGAGAAAAGTACATTT
The DNA here is from genome assembly GCF_000422285.1 of Desulfatiglans anilini DSM 4660. Classification (NCBI taxonomy): domain Bacteria; kingdom Pseudomonadati; phylum Thermodesulfobacteriota; class Desulfobacteria; order Desulfatiglandales; family Desulfatiglandaceae; genus Desulfatiglans; species Desulfatiglans anilini. Next base: position 10,143 of record NZ_AULM01000066.1, on the reverse strand, counting down.
TATTTACGGATAAGCACTAAGTCGCCCTGAAACAGTCCCTGGACCTGTTCACAACACCCTGCCGCGGGGACGGACAGCCGGCACGATTTGCACGTCCAGCCGCGTAGTGACGGCCCCTTCCTGCACGGGGACGAGCAGCCGGCCGCGGTCACCCTGTGGACCGTGCCATCGTGAACTCCCCCGCAAGGGGAAGGGCGAATCCGTCCGTAAGGGAAAAATCCTCCCTGCATCAAAACCGTAAAGGTCTGAAGCTCTTCGCGCTCCCTTCCTCAACGCATCAGACCGGGCAGGAAGAGGGCGATTTCCGGAAACAGGATCAGCAGGATATTGCAGATCAGGAGGGCGGCCAGCATCGGGAGGACGCCTTTGAAAATCGTTTCGAGGGGCACGTCTTTGGCAACCCCATAGACGACATACACATTCACGCCGACAGGAGGGGTAATCACACCCATTTCGGTCACCAGGACGATGACCACCCCGAACCAAATAGGGTCGAACCCGAGGTTCTGGGCCACCGGAAAGAAGATGGGGATGGTCAGCATCACCATGGCCAGAGAATCCATGAAACAGCCCCCCATGAGGTAGACCAGGATAATCACCATCATGATGGCGTAACGCGGCAGCGGCAATGCGCCAACCCAATTGGCCAGGTCGTACGGGACCCTCGTAATGGCCATGAAGTGCCCGAAGACGACAGCCCCCATAACAATCACCATCACCATGCAGCTGATGCGGGTGGTGTCGGACAAGGAGCGGACAAAACCTTCCCAGGTCAGCTGCCCTCTCAGGATGGAGAGCGCCATGGTCAGGAAGGCCCCTATCGCCGCCGCCTCCGTCGGTGTGAAGAATCCGCAGAAGATCCCTCCCATCACCAGCGCAAAGATAAGCAGCGTCTCGCCAATCCCCGCGAAGGAGCGCATTTTTTCCTTGAAGGTGCTTTTCGGCCCGGGGGGTGCGAGCTTGGGATTCAAACGCACCCGGAGTATGATGACCAGCATGAACAGACAAGAGAGCAGGATCCCCGGCAAGATGCCGGCCGCGAAAAGCTTCCCGATCGACTGCTCGGTCATGATCCCGTAAACGATGAAGATCACGCTCGGGGGAATCAGAATCCCCAGGCTGCCGGCTGCCGCCACCGTCCCGGTGGCAAGGCCGAGATCGTAACGGTAGCGTTTCATCTCCGGCAAGGTCACGGTGGCCATGGTGGCCGCAGTGGCGTTGGTCGAGCCCGAGATCGCCGAAAAACCGGCGCACGCGCCGACCGTGGCCATGGCCAACCCCCCGGGTCGGTGCCCCAGGACGACATAAGCTGAATCATAGAGCCTGCGGCTGATGCCGGCATGAAAGGCGATCTGCCCCATGAACACGAACAGCGGTATCACCGTCAGGCCGTAAGAAGAAAAGATATCCCACACATCCCTTGCCAGCAGCGTCAGGCCCGCCTGAACATTCACGACATAGCTGAACCCGAGAAAACCGAGAAACCCCATCACGAATCCGACGGGCATCCGGGAAAAAAGCAGCACGACCAGAAGACAAAGGCCTATGATTCCAATGGTCGTGAGGCTCATGCGGCGAAGACCTTCCTGATCTGCCGCGCCAGGTCCCCCAGGAGCACGAAACAAACGGCCCCGGCGGCGACGGCGATGCCATAGACAAAGGGGTGGAACGGGAGCTGAAGCGTCAGGGAAACCTCGCCGGAGCGGCGCAACTGATCGGCATAGGACCAGGATTGCCAACTGATCAGCATAAAAAATACCAGGCTGAAGAATACGGTTACGGACCCGATAAACCCCTGCGCCCGCCGGGGCAAAAGCCTGACCAGGACGCTCACGGCCACATGCCCTTTTTCCACAGAGGTATGAGCCATGGCGAACCCCACCCCCAAAGCCCCGAGATAGCACACCAGTTCATAGGTCCCCGGAATGGGCATGCGAAAATAACGCAGAACCACGTCCGCGCAGGTCAGAAGCATCATAAACACAATGGCCGCTCCGGCGATCCAAAAAAGCACACGAGCGGCCATTCTACCAGCCCTTTCGATCCATTCCATCAGGGAATCCAGAAAAATGGCAGTGCGTTGAATGTCGACGGGGGTGTTCCGGGGAAAAGAACCCGCAGGGTCAGGGTTGGTATTTGTTTAGAATACCCTGGATCCGGTCCACGTGTGTCTGACCGTCCGGCGTCGTCTCGATGTAATCATCGATAACCGGCTTGACGGCTGCTCGCCATTTCGAGCTTTCTTCCGGCGAAAGGGGAATGATCTTGTTCCCCAGGCCCAAGGTGTATTCACGGCCTTCCCGATCCGCATCGTCCCAGGCACGTCCATGGACATCGACCCATTCCCGGCTGGCCGCATCGATGATCTTCTTGATATCATCGGGAAGTGCATTCCACTTCTGCAGATTCATGACAACGAACATGGCGGTCGTGTATCCGACGTTGAAACATTCGGTCGTGTATTGGATCACCTCGCCCTGTTTCCACCCCTTCAGCACCTCTATCGGACCGAAGGTCCCCTCGACCACCCCTTTCTGAAGGGCTTCATAGGTTCCACCCTGCGGCATCGCCACAGGAACAGCACCCAGGGCCTCGACGATCTTTGCGCTCAGGCCGGTGGCACGGATCTTCATCCCTTTCAGGTCCTCCAACGTCTGAACCGGCTTCCGGGTGTGGAGAAGGCCCGGCCCATGCGCATGAACGTAAAGGACTTTGACATCATCGAGTTCCTCCGGCCTGGTCTCCATGGCAAAGGTGTCCGCAACCCGGCTCGCCACGAGGCCGTTGAGATACCCCAAAGGCAGATCGACCACTGCCATCACGGGAAACCGTCCGCGCGTGTAGGCAAAACAGGAATTACCCAGATCGCTGATGCCGTTGACCACCCCGTCATAGACCTGAGAGGCACCGGTCAGGGTCCCCCCCGGAAAACACGTGATCTCGACGCGGTTTTGGGTCCGCATTTCGATCTCTTTCGCAAAATCAATGGCCATCTTCGCCTGGGCATGCGTCGGCGGGAAAAAGATGCTGAACGTCAGTTTCTCCGCCGATGCCTCCGCGCCGGCGGGCATCAGCACCACGCCGAGCAGTCCAAACAAACAGAACGATAGCTGAATCAACCGTTTAACCATCATCAGACCTCCTGCTGAATTCTGTATCCGAGATTCTTCGAACAGCCGTCCCTTCGCCGCCTGCGCGACTCGAAGGGCTTCTCTCTTTGCCGGGAACGAGAAAAGGATTACTGTTTCCATATATCACTGCGACCGGCAAGACAAGAAAAATAGAGTCCGATCCTTCCTGAAGGGCTGGATTCTGCGGCCGGCCGCGGCATCAGGCCCCCGGCTGTTCGGTTTTCCCGCTCTTGCGCTACCACCTTTCATTTACCATTCCTTTTTTGATATATAGAGTCCATCCGAGAAAAGGACATCCGGCGCAAAGACAAACGTGCAAATGGCCCCTGAAAGCGGCTGCGGGGAAACCGGTTGGCTTCGGCGGTGATCGTCCGGGGCAGGCTGCTTCCTATCCAGGAGTTGCTCCTGCACGCTGGAGGGTCGAAAGACATGAAACGAAACCGGTCAAGGCCATGCCCTCCCGTTGTTTTCAGACGGAAAATTCAGACCGGGCCTTGATCGGGAAACTGCCAGAGATGCGAAGGGGGAATTTTGGGCACAACTTCAAGAGAGCGTATCCGGGTCCTGGGTGTCGATGATGAAGAGGTCATTCTCGAGCTGTACAGGGAAATCCTTCGATTCGACAGCCATTCAAATGCGTATCAGTCTATCCCTTATTACTTCGAAACAAGCATCTGCCGGCAGGGTGACGAGGCGGTAGAGCACGTCCGGGCGTCGCTGCGCGACCATGACCCATACGCCGTGATTCTGCTCGACATCAACATGCCGCCCGGCCCGGATGGCATCACCACCGCTCAGATAATCCGCGGGATGGACCCCGACGTCAACATCGTGCTCGCTACTGGTTACAGCGGTTTCGATTTGAGAGACATCTCCCGCAAAATCATGCCGCCTGATAAATTGCTCTACATCCAGAAACCATTCCATCCGCAAGAGATTCTTCAACTGGCCGCCGCCCTGGGCGGAAAATGGCTGGCAGAACTGCAATACCGCCGAATCCAGGAAAATCTTGAAGTTCAGGTGAAGCAACGAACCGCAGCCTTGACGCAAAGCAACCTCCAACTGAAAAAAGAAGTGGAACATCGCACCAGAACGGAAGCCGCGCTCCGCGCCAGCGAAGCCAATTTCCGAAACATCATCTCGAGCAACGCCGATGCGATTGTCATCCTTTCCTCCGCCGGCGAGGCGCTTTATGTCAACCCCGCCGGTCAATCTCTTTTCGGCAGAACGGAGGCGGATTTCAAAACGCCCTTTGAACTCCCCCTTAAAAGGGGGGGAGAGCCTGTCGAAATGGAAATCGCTGACGGCGATACCCTTCGCGTCGCCGAGGTGCGGTTTGTGGAGACCAAGTGGGAAGGGGAAACCGCCTTTCTTGCCTCCCTCAGAGACGTCACGCAGCGCAAACAGATGGAAAGGGAACTGGAAAAGAACCTGCAGCAGCTTCAAACGACGATACGGGGCACCATTCAAGCAATGGCCTCCGCTGTGGAAAAACGCGATCCATACACGGCCGGCCACCAGCAGCGCGTCGCCGATCTGTCGAAAGCTATCGCTGAAGCCCTCGATCTTCCCGCTGAAAAGATCCAGGGACTTTACCTGGCAGCCCTGATCCATGATGTCGGCAAAATCTCCGTTCCTGCTGAGATCCTCAGTAAGCCCGGCAACTTGACCGAAATCGAACTGATGTTCATCCAGACCCACGCCCGGAGTGGGTATGAAATCCTGAGAGAAATCCCGTTTCCCTGGCCCATAGCCGAGATTGTCCTTCAGCATCACGAAAAAATCGATGGCTCCGGGTATCCGAATGGTCTTTCCGGTAATCATATCCTGACGGAGGCTAAAATCCTCAGTGTAGCTGACGTCGTCGAGGCGATGGCCTCCCATCGTCCTTACAGGCCATCGCTCGGTATCACCGCCGCGTTGGAGGAGATCGAAAAGAAAAAAGGCATTCACTTCGACGAAAAAGCGGTCGATGCCTGCCTTTCGTTATTCACCCGCAAAGACTTTCCGTTCCAGGTATGACAGGTATGATTAGGAGGTCATCTCATCGGGAGGCTGTGAAGACCGGATCGGTCACCCGCTGAAAAAAGCGTTCAGGCGCCCAAACCCGCACGGAGAACGGCGTCCCGCCGTCAAAATTGCGTTTTAGTTTCCAGCCGGAAATGGTCTTTTTGGCCAATCTCGGCGTTAATCTGCACGTTTGCTGGTGCGGGGACCTGCAAGCCGCCTCCGCGCAACCGCTTGATTTTTCTTGCTATTGGACAAACCGGGATCCGCCGCGAAGCGGAGGGACTGAGCACCCGAAGGGTGTGAAGAAACCGGGACCCGCCCCGCAGGGGTGGGACTGAGCACCCGAAGGGTGTGAAGAAAAATCCTCATTTCCGGATTGGAAACCGGGTTCTGCCGGGAAATCATTTCCGGATGGATACATTTTAGTCCGATTTCCCGGTGGCATAGTTCAGCCAGAACAGAAAGAGCACCAGTGCAACCGCGATCATAATGCCTTGAGCAACATAGATATGCAGATATTCGAAGTATTTTTTCAGATAGACCCCACTCAACCCCAATCCCGCTATCCTTAGGACGTTCAAAATCTGCAGAACCAAAAAACCTCCGACAATGCCCACGATCTTCTTCCTCACCTGCGCCGGAAAGGCAAGGATCGCAACGGTGTAGATCAGAAAAGCCTCCAGGCCGTTGCATCCGAAGCGCACATCCATCGTCAGTCCCTTCACGTTGATCACGGAACCGCTGATCCCCTGAACAATGTTGAACGGTTCGAGTATCCATGCCGTGAGATAGATGATCATCTCCGTGTAGACACCATTGATGTCCAAAATCTTCTTGACCGGTTCAAGGCCGATCAGCAGCAAGAAAAGCCCCATTAAAAGCACATAGGTCACGACGAACTTCCATATCCGGATATCCTTTTCCCCTCGGGGTTTTTCCTCAGCCATCGGTTTTCTCCTAAAAAAGGGTTCTTCGGGCTTCCTGGCCGGCAGGCCTCAAGCGATCATTCTTCAAGCCCATCCTGATCACAGCGATAGACGGACAGACGCTTGAAAATCATCCGGCCGAGCGCTGCAGACAACAGGAGCGTTCCCCACGCCAAAGCGAACCCTGTCAAAAAAGCCGCCGTGATAAAGGCTGCGTTTCCTAAGTGCGGGTCCGCGCCATCCACCCTCAACTGCGTCTGCCCGAGAAGCATGAAGAGGTCGTCGCTGATGAGGGATCTGTGGGTAGATTCCGGTCCTTTCCAGAGCTGAAAAAGCGACAACGAACCTAGTTCGTAGAAATCGCCCGCCAAGCTGATCAGCGGTGCGAAGGTGCAGGGCAGCCAAGCTCCGAAAAGAAAAAAATACCTGAAGCGGGCTGCGGTTTCGAGTACCGCATAGGCGGGAATGGTGAGAAGATAGGGGAAAAAAACGGTGATTCCATATATCCAGTCCGACCCATGGGTATCGAATCCGCTTAGCCTCCCGGCGTATTCGCCCCCGGGAACCACGAAATCGAACCATCGCGATAGAACGTTCCCGCCGTAAAGCCGTGCAATCTCCAACTGGTGAACCTCTCCGCCTGCCGCCGCACAGCCGGCTGCATGGAGAAGTTCATGGACCGGCACATAGATCCACCACCCAGCGGCGAGGCCTCCGAAGAGGGCTGCCGTCCCCCGCCAACCCCCCCGCTGCAGAAGGGCGAAATAGAGATCTTTGAAACGCAGCAGTGGATAGAGCAAGACATCCCTCGATCGGTTCACCCGGCACGATGCTGGGCCGTCACTCCCGGGCCGCGCCAACATTCCTCATTCAGGCAAGAAAATAAACCATGTGGATGGAGGTGTCAATCATCCTTACCGGCGGCTGAAATCGTGATCCGAGATGAAAATCGCGAGCACAAAATTTTTTGTTGACCTGCGTTGTGTTTTTTATTATGGTTCAAAACCGAGTGAGTACTCAGTATAAATTTAGTGAAGAGGGTCTATGGTCAAGAAACGGGACGCCATTTTGAACACCGCTGCGAAACTTTTTTCGGAACACGGGTTCAAGGAAACCTCCATCGCAGACATCGCCCGAGCGACGGGGGTCGCCGAAGGAACGATCTTCTACCATTTCAAGAGCAAGGAGGATCTTTTCCTGGCAATTCTGCAGGAGGTCAAGGAGGACATCCTGCGGGAGTTCAACACCTACCGGAAAGAGAGTGAGCCGCTATCCGGCCTTCAGATGATGGAAGAGGCCATCTCTTTCTATCTGTATCTCGCTGCAAAGATGGATGAACGCTTTCTCCTCCTCCACAGGCATTACCCCTATAAGCTCGCAGAGGTGAACCCTGTCTGCCGCGGTTATCTGGAGGATATCTTCAATTGTCTCCTGGACATCTTCGAGCAGGCCGTCGAACTGGGGCAGAAAGACAGAAGCATTGCCCCCATGCCTGCCCGCAAAAACGCCCTGATCGTTTTGACCATGGTCGACGGGCTGGTCCGCTTCCGGGACTACAATCTCTACGATGCGGCGGCCCTCCACAGTGAACTGCTCTCAGCAGTCCGTCGAATGCTTCGGAACCCTTCTTTTTAGGCAGGTGAGGCCATGTTGCGCAGAATTTTTCCTTTCATCGTGTGGTTCAGGGAGTACAACTGGAGCAGTTTTCGACTCGATGCGATCTCCGGCTTGACCGTCGCGCTCGTTCTGATCCCTCAGTCCATGGCGTATGCTCAACTGGCGGGACTTCCCGCCTATTACGGTCTTTACGCATCGTTTCTTCCCCCCATGATTGCAGCGCTTTTCGGCTCCAGCCGGCAGCTTGCTACAGGCCCCGTCGCCGTGGTCTCCCTGATGACCGCCGCCTCTCTTGAACCGCTGGCCACGGCCGGAAGCCCGGGTTATATCGCCTACGCCGTGCTCCTGGCCCTCATGGTGGGGGCCTTCCAGTTTTCGTTGGGCGTCCTGAAACTCGGACTGGTGGTGAATTTCCTCTCGCACCCGGTCGTGAACGGTTTTACGAATGCGGCGGCGATCATCATCGCCTCCTCCCAGCTCTCCAAGATGTTCGGCGTGTATGTGGACAGCGCCGCCCATCACTATGAAACCATCATCGCGGTCATCCGGGCCGCCCTTCACTACACACACTGGCCGACTTTCATCATGGGCGCTTTCGCTTTCGCCATCATGGTCGCCCTGAAGCGCATCTCGCCCAAGATCCCGAACGTCCTGGTCGCCGTCGCGGTCACCACCATCATTTCATGGGCCACGGGGTTTCAGCATGACGCCAAGGTCCCTATGGATGCCATCTCAAGTCCGGAGGCCCAGGCGCTCATCACGCGCTTCAACCGGACGGTCGAGGCTATCCCCCCCATCGCGGAGAAACGCGCCCAGGCCTACAAGGCCCTCGAGGAGGTGCAGCAAGGCCGTGACATGGTCAGCATCCTCGAGCGGGAACATGCCGTGAATATCCTGAGCATCGAAATGGCTCAACTCAAGAAGGAATCGCAGGAGGTCCGTGAACAGCTCCGCTCCATGCTCTTTGCCGGCATCGAGGAAGGCGGCGGGCTTCGCTTCCACCTCCACGATCAGGCGCCTCCCGGCGCCGAAAGCGACGGACGAACCTGGCGCATAAGGGTCGGCAACAAACCGCTGGATCAAGAGAACCTCCCCATGATGGGGGGAGGAGCGGTCGTAGGCGCCATCCCCGCAGGGCTCCCGGCCTTCAGCATCCCGGCGCTCGACTGGAAGGTCCTCCTCCATCTTCTTCCCTACGCAGCGATCATCTCGCTCCTGGGTTTCATGGAGGCGATCTCCATTGCGAAGGCCATGGCGGCCAAGACCGGGCAACGCCTGGACCCCAACCAGGAGCTGATCGGTCAGGGCCTTGCCAATGTCCTCGGCGCCATGAGCCGAAGTTATCCCACCTCCGGTTCGTTTTCGCGATCGGCGGTCAATCTGCAATCCGGAGCGCAAACCGGCCTCGCCAGCGTCTTCACCAGCCTGGCCGTGGTGATCGTACTGCTTTTCTTCACCCCCCTTCTCTATCACCTCCCCCAATCCGTGCTGGCAGCCGTCATCATGATGGCGGTGATCGGGCTCATCAACGCAACCGGCTTCATCCACGCGTGGGAGGCCCAGTGGTACGACGGACTGATCTCCATCATTTCGTTTGTCTGCACCCTGGCGTTCGCGCCGCACCTCGACCGGGGCATCATGGTCGGGGTCGTCCTGTCCCTGCTGGTGTTTCTGTACAAAAGCATGCGCCCCAAGGTCGCCGCCCTTTCCCGCCACGAAGACCAATCCCTGCGCGATTGTCTGACCTTCGGGCTGAAGGAGTGCAAGTACATGACCTTGATCCGGTTCGACGGGCCGCTCTTCTTCGCCAACGCCAGTTACCTCGAAGACAAGATCATGGAGCGGATGCGTGAGATGCAACACCTCAAACATATCGTTATCGTCTCCAACGGCATCAACGACATCGACGCCTCGGGGGAGGAAACTCTCTCTCTGCTCGTTGACCGGGTCAGAAGCGCTGGCGTGGATATTTCACTGAGCGGGGTCAATGAATCGGTCATGAAGGTTCTGAAGCGGACCCATTTTCTGGAAAAGATCGGCGAAGATCATCTTTTTCCAACCATGGAAAGAGCGATTCAGGCAAACTACACGCAGGCCCATCGCGACGGGCAGGAGGAAGCCTGTCCGCTCCTAACGGTGTGCCGTCTGGCGTAGGACTCTTTTTTTGTTGCCTTTCCAGGGCAAACATGTTTTTCAAAATCATCTCTTCTGAGGGGGGTGCATCTTGGATCGGGCCGGGTCCTGGTTGAACGAGCCGACAGAAACCGTGCGCTTTTGTGGAAGCAACCTGTCGCCAGCCCCGGGAGCAACCGTTCAGACAGACTTCGGGATCGGCCGAACTGTTTCTTTCCAGATACAAACAGCGTGACTAAGATCTTATCCGTAAATAACGCCCACTTTTCGGTAGGCGATGATAGCAGCAGCCATATGCAGCAAAGCCATATAGGTATCGCTGAGCT
>NZ_AULM01000065.1 GCF_000422285.1 Desulfatiglans anilini DSM 4660 | reverse complement strand
GGGCTGAGTCAAAATAAGCTTGCCATGGCTCTTTGCGTTCCAGCACGCCGAATCAACGAGATCGTTTTGGGGAAGCGACGTGTGACTGCAGACACAGCTTTGAGGCTTTCACGATATTTCGGCATGTCTCCTCAGTTTTGGCTTGGCCTACAAATGGATTATGAACTCGATGTCGCGGAAGATCTGCTCGAAGACAAGATTGAAAAAGAAATCACCCCAATGGCTGCTATTGGATAGCCAGCTTCTAACCGGAAATGGTCTTTTTTGCCAATCTCGGCGTCAATCTACACGTTTGCTTGATATTGGCAAAAAATCCTCATTTCCGGATTGGAAACGGGGTTCTACAGGGCAAAACTCGCAACCCGTAATCTTTTGTCTGGTTTTGTCAGGGTATGCGTCAAGAGCCTTTTCGATTCGGCCTGAAAAGGCTCTGCCCCAGACCGTCGCATCCATGCGGTTGCGGACCCACAAAGGCATGCCGGGCCCGGTTCCTTTTTCACCAATCTAACCCTCCTCAGACGCCCATCGAAACTCGCCCTGCAAGGCATGTGGGGCCGGCCGGTTTTTCGCCGAAGCCGACCATCGCCTAGCGCACCTCGCAGGAGCGCTCCGGCGGGCGGGCGAGCACCATCGGGATCCCCGCCCACCTCCACGCATGGTAATGGTCCCAGTCGAGGAAGGGTAACCCGAGGTCTGGGCCCTATCTCAGCGGTAGGCAAACGGGAAAAGGGCGGCCTGTTGGTCGATGACGGTCTCGAGGAGTTTTTCCCATCTGTGGGTGTCGAGCAGGCAGGCGAAGTGTCTGCGGCTGAGATGGGGGCCATCGAGCAGGGAGCGGATGCGCCCTGTTTCGCGCTGGAGCGTGCGGGGGTCCCCCAGCCGATGAGCGTGCAGGGCGGCGAGGGGGAGGAGCCCCATGACGTTGAGGGTCTCTTCCCCTTGCGTTTTGCAGAGCTGCAGGGATTGCATCCAGGCCTGCTCCTTCACGGACGTGTCGTCGGACGTGCGGCCGAGGTTGTAGTGCCAGAGCTGCCAAGGATGTTGGGGGGCAGTCTTCCCGATCTGCTTGTACGCCCATGCGAGATACGCGGGGGCTGGCTCCTCGGTGTCCGCCAGCCAGCGCATCAGGGCGGCGTGCCGGTAAGGGTTCGAACGCGGGTTGCACGTATCGGGTGTGGAGGTTTTCAGATAGGTGAGAAGGGCTGTCCGGGCGCTTTTGAGGAGCCCCGCATCGAGGTAGGCGTATACCTTATAGGAGACATCTCTCAGCCAGTGGGTGTGCGCTTCTTCCTGAACCAGACCGGCGCCGAAGGCGTCGAGGGCCTTCGAGATCCAGCCTTCGAAGGCAGGCAGGTGCTCCGGTCCGCAGAAAGCGGCATTCTGGGCCATTGTGCCGTAGAAGCTTCCGAGGTCATGATTGACGGCCAGGGGGTCGTATCGGCGCCTTTCGGCGAAGATGCCTTCCATGCGCTCGATCAGCGCGCGGGTGTCCTCCGGGAGGTGTTCGGCCAGCCGGGGGTCGAACTCGAAGCGGTTGTGGGCCTGCCCGATCCGATGGCAGGCGTGCTGGAGGATCAGACTCTCGCCGTCGGTCATGTGGACGGCTGCTTCCTGGAAAGACTGGGCGGCTTTCAACCAGAAGGCGGCCTTCCCCGCGGCCCCGCAGTGGTTGGCGCAGGCCACCTGGGCCTTGCACAGCCGGAACGCCAGGCCGGGGGCATGGCGCCCCAGGGTGTCGACCAGTTCTGGCGTGACCAGGTCGAGAAGGAACTGGGCCCGGTGCTTGGACCAGTCCGGCGGGTCCAGCAGCGCCTCGATCGCCCTGACGAATCGCTTGGCGATGGAGGGGTCGCCGACGATTTCAGGCAGGCGGAGGGAAATGATGCGCCGATCGGCCTCCAGCCAGGAAAGAAGCTTGGTCGGGACGCTTTCCAAGTGGTCGATGATCCAGGTCGTTTCCAGGTGTGGGGACAAAAACGCCGACGCATCGGACCCGGTGCCCGGGGCGTGAAAGCGCCAGAGGATCTCGGCGGTTTCGAGGTCGCCTACGCGAAGACACTCGAAGCGGCCGATGTTGACAAGGCTGGCCGCGTGGGTTTGGGCGGGGCAAAGGATGCCGGCCAGCCGGTGTTCATGGGCGGCATCGCATTTTTGAAGGATGCCTTCGACCGGTAGGATGTCGCCTCGCTGGCTGAGGCCGCCCGTTGCCGCGAGGGCCGGGACGGGGAAGCCTTCCTGGGCCGAGCGGAAGCCGAGGTAGACGGCCAGTCCGAGCGACGACCCGTGGAGGACGACGCTGCTTCCCCAGGGATCGAGCACCGGCCAGAAGAAGAAATGTCCTTCGGGTTGTTTTTGCGCGGCGAGGGCGGCCGCGGTTTCAACCGCCCGGCAGGCCGTCGCATCCATGCGGCTGCTTGCCCAAAGGGGCATGCGGGCACCGGCAGGTTTTTCGCCGAACCCGACCATCGCCCAGCGCACCTCGCCCGCGTTTTCCTGCGGCCGGGAAAGCACCAGCGGGATCCCCGCCCATCTCCAGACACGGAAATGGTCCCAATCGAGGAAGGGCAATCCGAGGGCGGCAGGGGAGGTGTGGGCCGAGAGGGCGCTGGTCAGCTCCGGGCGGCGTCTTTCCGGGGCGAGGATCGCTGCGGCGAGGCAGCTGAGGCAGAAAAGCCTGCGAAAGGGTTCGTCCGCGCCGATCCGTTGGAGGATCTTTTTGAGCAGATCGGACAAGCGGCCGTCGTCCTCCGGCCAGATCCCCGGATGAGGATGGAGAAGGTTGTCCCGCCGATCGCGGATGTCCCAGTCCGCGGAATAGTCGTGGAGTCCCTGTAGATCCCAGCTGTTCGGGTTATACCGCATCGCCCACCAGAAGAAGGACCAGGGTGCCGTTTCGGACCTCGGTTTCCCTGAGGCCTCTGAAAACGATCCGAAAAAGGGCTTTGCCCCGGTCGAGTTCATGCTCGGCGGCCGGCAGCGGGTCAGCGCCGGGCCTTTCCCACCACGCGTGGATGGTTTGAGGCAGACAGCTTGTCTGCCGGATTTTCCCGGCCACGAGAAGGCCGGTAGAAGACTGGCTTAGAAGGTCCACCTGAAAGGGCACGGCCTGGACCTCAAACCCTTCCGTGGTGAGGCAGATGCAGTTCGCCCTGTCCCAGCCCCCCTTGTCGTCGGCCGCCAGAGGCGTTTCCAGGTCGGGAAAACGGCTGAAGGCCAGCAGTTCGTAATCGTCTGCCGCATGCTCCGGCAGTTCGGCGCCGGGGTAGGCCTCCTGAAGGAAGGCGCGCAGGGCGAGGCCGGCGGGCGGCATCGCTGGGTGGGCGGGGGATTTCTGCTTCGACAGGAGCCGCTCGACGCTCTTGGCCGCAAGGTACCCCGCCAGCTCGAGTTCGAGCTGGCGGAAGAAAAAAAGGATGGAGTGCTCGGGAACCGGCTGGGGCGCCTGGACGGCCGCATCCTGAACGGCTGAAAGGATTTCGGGAGGCGCCTGCCCCCAGCGTCGCCCGATGTCCTCAAGGGCCAGCGCATAGGTATTCCAACACTCCACGAAACCTTTGTCCTCCGGGAGCGCTGCGTCGTCAGGACCCATGAGCGCTGCATCGCCGCAGACCTGCGCGACGCGCGCACAGGGTTCGGGCGAGGCCTCGATGTCCAGGATGAACACCATCGGCGGATTGTAGTACCGGTTCGAAGGGCCCCAGCCGCCGAGGGTCGCCTTCACCTCCCGGATCTCGCCGGGGGCGGGGGCTCCATGCTCGGCTGCAGGCGAAGCTTCCGCCAGCCGGCTGCCGAGGGTCTCCCATGCGCTCCATTCCTCAGCGGCTGAAAGGCGCTCCGCGCAAAAGGGGCAGGCCTCAATGTGGCGCTCCAGAAGGGGATCGCGGTCCGCCGAAAAGAGAATGCGGTCCGGCGGACAGGTGCGCAGCGAAAAGAGGTTCTGCCAGGCAATCTTCATGCGGATGGAAGCAGGGTCATTCATCGAAGGGCTCCGTTTCGTCTTCTTTCATGGAGTCTGAACGGCCTTCGAAGGCGGATTTGCAAAGTTCGAGCACCCGCGCCACGAATTCTCCGAAAAGATGTTCGTCCAGATCCTCCGGTGAGAGCCCGGGCCACAGGCTGCAGAAGCCGCGGAGGGCGTCTTCCGCGAGGTTCAATTGATATAGGGGGCCGCTTGGGCCTTTGTACCCCAGCCGGCGGGCCATCTCCTCCAGGGAGAGGTCCATGCCGTATTTGAGATGCAAGACGGCGCGTTTCCGGTCGTCGATCGCCTTCACGAACCGTTGGGCCAGAGGGGCGAGTTCGGCGAGCGCGGCCGCCTCCTCGGCGGTCGGGCCGGGGTCGGAAGGCGGTGCGAGGTAGGGCCCGCCGGGTCCGGGCGCATCGCCGTCGGGCAGCGGCACCTCCCGGTAGGATTCGAGGAGTGCAGGAAAAAGCTCGCCGAGAAAGCTCACGAACGAGCGGACGGGGACCCAGCCGTGGATGCCTGTGCGCTCGACGAGGAGGCGCTCGAATGACTTCGAGAGGGCGGCGAGATTCGCCTGTTTGACCGCGTCGGCGGGGTCCATCGCCCAGTCGGTCTCGTCCATGGAGAGGTCGTGGATGGGCGGGATGACGGGCCGCTCGTCTCCCGATTCCCAGGAATAGAAGGCCGCCCCCCGTCCGGCCTTGTAATGGATGCCGTCCGCGTTGGAGAGGGCCTGGCGCACGCGCCTGTACAGGGCGTGCCAAGGGCTCATTTCCCGGGTGCGCAAGCGGTCGAGGGCGTGGTTGAGGAACAAGGTGCCGAGATAGCCGGCAAAACGGCTCCAGTCAGCGTCCTGAAGCAGGCGGAGCAAATCGGGCGGCAGGCTGCACTCCTTCTTCTCCTTCAGGAAGGCCCAGATCTCTGCCGCAAGCTCCCGATTGTCTTCGTACGGCCACTGGCGGCTGGAGAGGTTCAGGGCCTTTATCTTGCGGGAAACGGTGGCCGCGCAGCGCTCCAGGACCGCAAAGCAGCCCGGGCTGTCGATCCATGCCTCCCAGCTCGACGTGTCCATCAGGGGCTTCTCCTCAGGCACGATTCAGGCACGACACCCATGAAGCGCAAAGTGAAGTCCACGTTTCCCGAGCGTGGCAGGCCGAAGCGGAACCTCTCCATGATGTAGGAGGTGCGCTCCATGGCATATTCGCCCGGTTCGAGGAGGCATCCTTTCTCAATATAGAAGGGACTCGATGGGAGGGAGGTGCATGGGCAGACCTGGAAGCCGAAATTGGCGAGCCGCTTCAGGACGAAGAGCGGATGGGTCTTTTTGTCCCTGCGGAAGGTGGCGGGAAAACCTCCGGTCGCGTCTCTGAGCTTCCGGTCATCCGCCCCGTGGAAAAACATCCGCTCTTCCCAGTAGGGCGAAGGCAGGCGTCTGATGGATGCCCCCAGGCGGCGCCAGTCGAGCGGCGGCTGTTTTGGGGCCTCACCCCAGAGGCGTGCGGCAAATCCTTGATTAGACCCGGCCTTCGCCATTGAATCTCACCATCCCTGTGCTCTTCGGAACTGTGCAATGCTCGGCAGTCTATAGCGCATTTATACGCCAAAAACAATGATCCGATGCAAAAAATCTCGGGTGTCGGAGCCCGTGTTGCCAGTATACACCCGCTCTCCTCTCCAGCCCGCAATCCCTGCTCAACAGTCCCCAGCCACCGCGGATTCAGCCTTTATCCTTTGTCGTGGCGATGAAGCTCTCATAGATTCCATCCGGAAATGGTCTTTTTGGCCGATCCCGGCGTCCATCTGCACGTTTGATTGTGCGGCGAGCTGCAGATCGCCTCCGTGCAAACGCTTGATTTCCTTGATATTGGCCAAAAATCCTCATTTCCGGATCGAAAACCGGGTTCTACGTGGAAATCATTTCCGGATTGGAAACTGAGTCCTACCGCGAAATCATTTCCGGATGGATACGGTCAAGCAGTCAGAAGACGTTTCCAACAACCACTCGATCCAAAATCTGGCCGCGAGACAGCTGCCGGAGATCAAGCAGAACCGGCCGGTCTTGGCCCTCACGCACAAGGCCGCACTTGCCGTGAATGGCGGATTGCTTTCATCCCTCAAGGCATTTGTTTTGAAAATTCCCGCTTCCCCGCCGTTCAGCACTGTCAGGTGGAGGATGGCGCAGAGGTCGCGTGGTTTTCCGCAGCGCGGCCACGAACCGGAGGTTCCTCCGGCCGAGGCGGGATTTCTTAACAATCAAAAGGAGGAAAGAGGTATGCGTTGGATCATCGGGACAATGGTGTTGGGAGTGCTTGGGCTGGTCGGCTGCGCTACGATCGTAGGCGACAAGACCCAACTCTTGAGTATCAACAGTTCACCCGAGGGTGCCGAGGTCTGTGTTACGGACGAAACAGGTCAGCAGGTCTTCAAAGGGCAGACCCCGACGACCGTGGTGCTCCAGAAGGCGGACGGGACCTATTTCGGTGGAAAGGATTACACCGTTTCAATCTCAAAGGAAGGCCACGAGACCCAGACGGTGCAGGTCGTCAGCGGGCCGAATGGATGGTACGTCGGAGGCAATTTCATCTTCGGGGGGCTGATCGGGTGGCTGATTGTCGATCCGCTGTCGGGCGCCATGTGGACGCTTTCTCCGGAGACGGTGAACCTGAACCTGGCCCCTGCAGCCGAAAAAATCAGCCTTGACGATTCCAGAGGCCTGGCCATCATCCAGTTGGACGATGTGCCTGTGGAATGGAGAAACTGTTTGGCTCCGTTGATGTAGCCGTTTCAATGCACGGTTGGCAGGTCACCGCGTCCGCCGGCGGTGGCCTGCACGTTTTTGTGTCGTTGCGGTGCAAAAGGTTTACCCGGTTCGGAGGTTTTCCCGCCATCCAGTTCAAAAAGCCTTGCTTATGAAATGACGCGTTGACAGAATACACTTCCCGTCATGCCGGGTGGTTTCCAGGAGTGATACCGACCAAGGGAGATGAGAAAATGACCGAGCGGACCCTTTTTCTTCTGTTCAACCATCAGATTACAGAGGCGCAGCGCGAGGACGCGTCGAAAAGCCTCGGGGTTGGAAGGATCATGGATCTCCCGGCCGGATTGAAGCAGGTGTGGGGGGACATCCCTCCGGATCTGCCTGAGATCGGCGCGTTTCTCGAACCGGTCCGAAGATGGCTCGAGGAGGAGTCCCGCTCCGGGGATTTCGTCCTCATCCAGGGGGACTTCGGTGCGTGCTACCTGATGGCGGGCTTCGCCTTCGAGAAAGGACTGGTCCCGGTCTATTCCACCACGGACAGGGAGGTTGAAGAAGAGCGCGGCGCCGACGGTCTGGTCAAGGTGACCCACGCCTTCCGGCACCGGATCTATCGGAAATACGGGGTTTAGCGCTTCGAGGGAAGATCGACCCTCCCCCGGCTGCTTCAGCGAGCCGTCTTTTCCAAACTCTTCGATTACCCCTGGATCCGTGATGGTGGAGCGGAGAATATCATCGCCCCTGCTGTCTCGTGCCCTCCCAGCCTTTTTATAGGGGGTGTCCTGTCGCTATCCACTTCAGGCAGGTCTTCGGCGGCATCTTTCCCCTGGAGTTTCCGCAACCTGCAATGGCCTCTGAAAATTCCGCCCCTGGACCTGATCTGTCGAAAAATGCGCCATCTTTTTTTCTTGATCATGACACTAAAAGTGTATAGTATAAGTGTCATGAAAAATGACGTCAGAAAATTCACGATCGACGAGATGTGCGCCCTGGTGGAGATGGACAGGCGCACGGTCCGATACTACATCCAGAAGGGCCTGGTGGACCGGCCCGAAGGCGTAGGAAAGGGGGCCTACTACACGCACGCGCACCTGGAGCAGCTGCTGGCGATCCGCAAGTGGAAGAGGGCCGGGGTGTCGCTCGATCGCATCCAGGAGATTCTGGCCGATGGAAAGGGGGGCGCCCCCGGTGGTCAGCCGCTTCCACCGCCGCCGCCCCGAAAAAAGGGGGCCGTCGAAGTCTGGAGCCATCTGAATGTGAGCGACGGCATCGAGCTGCACATCGAACCCACGCGGGCTGGATTGAGCCCGGGACAGGTCCGCGCCCTGTTCCGGGACGTCATGAAGGTGGCTGGAAAGATAAGAGAGGAGAAATCGTAGTATGAACAGAGCGATGACCGCGCCTGATTTGACGCCTGTCGGGGAGGGAAGGGTCGCACTTCAGTCGGTGAAGATAGAGGCCGAAATCGAAAACCTTCTGTGCAAAGTGACCATCAGGCAAACCTACCGCAATCTGGAAAAGGTCAACATCGAAGCCGTTTACACCTTTCCGCTTCCCCTTGGGGCTGTGCTGCTCGACATGACGATCAAAACCGGCACCAAGGCGTTCAAAGGCGTCGTGGTTGAAAAGACCGAAGCTGAAGACCGGTATGAGGACGCCATAACCGACGGTGACACCGCGATCATGCTGGAGCAGATCGACCCCGGTCTGTACACGATGAACGTGGGCAACCTGCAGCCTGAAGAATGCATCGATCTGTCGATCACGTATGCCGAACTTCTCAAATGGCGTGAGAACTCCCTGAGGTTTTTTCTGCCGACGACCGTTGCGCCGAGATACGGCGATCCCGAAATCCTCGGTCTTCAACCGCACCAGAGCCCGGACTACGATCTGATGCATGAAAACCCCTTCAGCATCACGGTGTCGGTCTGCGGTGCGCTGGCTGGAGCGTTGATTGAAAGCCCTTCCCACCACATCGCGTCACAGCGCCGCTTTGGAAAGACGGTTGTTTCCCTTGCAAAAAGGCAGGCGCTGATGGATCGGGATTTTGTCCTGAACCTTTCCATGGAAACCGATAAAAAGAGTATGGCGCACGTCGAGCGAGACGGGGAGGGCTACGTAGCCTTGGCGTCTTTCTGCCCCAGGTTCCCTGCGCCATCCAGGCCCGCGCCCAGGTGCATTACGATCATCGTCGATTGCTCCGGCTCCATGGCGGGAGACTCCATCGCCCAGGCCCGCAGGGCGCTCTGTGAAATCCTCGGTCTGCTGCGACCCGAGGACCGGTTCAACGTCATCCGGTTCGGGAATTCCCACCGAAAGCTGTTTTCCGCGCCCGTTGCAGCCGAGGCCGCCAACCTGAAAAAGGCGAGGGCCCTCCTGGAGGTGCTGGATGCGGACATGGGGGGGACCGAAATCGGGCAGGCCGTCGCGGCCGCCGTGAGGAGCGCAGCCTCCTCGACGCTCTCGAAGGAGGCGCTGCTGATTACGGACGGTGAGGTGTGGGAATGGGAAAAGGTGACGGCCATGGCGGCCGGGTCCGGCTTCCGGTTTTTCACCGTCGGGGTGGGCAGCTCCGTCTCAGAGGCCTTCGTTCAGAGCCTGGCCGACGCCACGGGCGGGGCCTGTGAGCTGGTTTCCCCGCGGGAGGAGATGGTGGAAAAGATCGTGCGGCATTTCAAGAGGATCTATTCGCCCAGGGCGGTGAAGGTGCAAATCCGCTGGCCCAGCGAACCGACCGAAATTTTTTCCGAAGCGATCCCGGCCATCTACGAGGGGGATACGCTGCATGTCTTCGGCACCTTCGACGAAAGACCCGACGGCATGGTCGAGCTGCAGGCCGTGCTGGAAAACGGCGCGGCGTGGGTTCAGAAAGTGGCGCTCCAGGCCGGCCTCCAAACGCAGCCACCGGACGAGGGGGCTGGAACGATGGCGCGCATGGCCGCGGCATGCAGGATGAAGACGATGAAGGATCCCCGGGATATTGCAGACCTCGGTGTGAAGTATCAATTGATGTCCCCCTTTACGAACTGCCTGGCTGTCGATGTGAGGGCCGAGGGGCGAAAGGCCTTGGATCTGCCGGTCCTCCGAAAGACCCCCCAGATGCTCGCGGCCGGTTGGGGAGCGTCAGGTTCGGTATTGATGAACGAGAGATTCGAATTGAGGTTTAACGCGGAAAGATTGTCGATTTCCAAAGTGGAAATGTCTTCTAAACGGCTATGCTGCTCCACCTTCATGGGCTATCTCGAAAGCGAACGAAGACAATTCGATGGACTGATTGCTTGTATCAACGGGATCCAAATGGACCCAACCGCTCCTTTTGAGAAGATCATATCCCTGATTCGATTCGAAAAAGAAGGCATGCCGAAAGGCCTTGTCAATGCAATGAAGAGCATGGTGGATGCTGGTGCCGATGAACACACCGCTGTGATCGTTTTTCTCTATCTGCTGTCGCAAGACAAACGAATCAAAGGCGGGCTCGAACGGACAACCAGAAGAATGATCAAGAAATCCTATAAAGAGTTGTCCGATGTCCCAGAAGAACTGAAACAGCAGATCGAAAGCATCATTGAGTCCTACTTGAATCCGAATGCCATTGACTTGAGGGATTGTCTCGAGCCGTTGATGTAGCTGTTCCAATGCAAGGGTTGGCAGGTCATCGCGTCCGTCGGCGGTGGCCTGATCGTTTTTGCGGCGTTGCCAGAATATACCCCCTGGCGGGGCGGTGAGGACCACGCCGCCCCGCCAGTTCAGCATTGGGATGTGAAGACTGTTTGACGTTAAACGCTAAATGGTATAATCTGCCTGTATGATAAGATCATTCAAAGACAACGAGGCCGAAAAGATCTTCGATCGACAGCGGTCTAT
>NZ_AULM01000064.1 GCF_000422285.1 Desulfatiglans anilini DSM 4660 | reverse complement strand
GAAGGCCCCTGCCTCTTCCTTTTTGCAGGGACGACGTCGTCGACAATGCCGGCGAGGTCCAAAGGCTTGTCGATTTCAAGCAGGGCAAAAAGCGATCCGAACTCTTTGGAGGAAATCCGGCTGGGGAACCCGCTCTCTTTGGCCATAAAGACGGAGAGGATTTTGTCGGCAGAGCCGAGATACACCTGGTTGACAACTTTGGGTTTGCCATCGATGCGTTGGGTCTCACGCACGTAGTAGTAGGCGTTGCCTTTCTTGATTTTCTTGTGGAGGTGCGCCATGGCACCCACTATATAGAGTAGGGTCCTACATGTCAAGAGAAAATATCCTTGATGGTTATATATGCTGCATTTGAGAAGGCATTTTTTCGGCATACAGTAGGGTCCTACGATCAAACAACGGCTAACATATTGATATCACAGATAATCAAGCGGTTTCTGCTCGCTTATTTGTAAAGTCGAGTATGAGACGTTCGAGCCCCCGGAGGCCAGGCAACTGGCCGAAAGGCTTGAGATTCATTACACGCCGAAACAAGGCAGTTGGCTCAACATAGCGGAGATCGAACTCAGCGTCATAAAAGGGCAGTGCCTCGACCGAAGAATCGCCGATATTGCTACCATGCGGGCTGAAGTGGCCACATGGGAATAGACCGAAATAACAGCGCAAAAAAATTATCTGGCACTTCAAAACACCCAATGCCAGGATCCACTTGAAACGCTTACATCCGCAATTCTAAGCATTACATGATACTAGATCCGAATAAATAGCTAACATCTTCATCGTGAACGGCTGTAAAGATATATTAGCCTCTTGTCCATAAGTAAAGAACGGTTAAATTTTTCTACATTCCCAAAATTCAGGATATAAATCTATCTCAATCCCGCTTGTAAACTGAGAAAAACCTATTTCTGGATGGAGACTAACTAACTTTTTCCAACAGGACATACATCCATGCATGTGAAGCAGCCACCAAAGACACCCAATTTGGTCAAAAGAGACTGCCACACGTTAAAAGTATCAGCACTGTAGATGAGATCCCCACGCCTTTTTATGTTATTTTCCTTCATAATCGCATTAAAATGATGAAGTGTATATTTTAGGCCAAATGGCATAGCTTGAGGGAGGCAAAGTTTGTGATCTTTAGTACCATTTTCATGAATCGCCCCTACAGGGCAGGCTTTCAGGCACAGGCTGCAGTCTACTCCCTTACACAATTTGTCATCTGACTTTTTATCTGGAATAAGCTCAGCAGAGGTAATCACCGCTCCAAGATAGATTCGTGGACCATATTCTTTGCACACGAAATTGGTCGATAGCCCAATCTCCCCCAGGCCTGCCTCCGCTGCCACATGCCTTAACGACAAGTCTCCCATCATTCCAGTATTTTTTTCAAAATCCACCGGAATGTCCGCGTGGATAATGAGTGATTCATATCCCATTTTTTCTAAGTAGTGAGACAGCTTAAACCCGACATCATCGTTTGCACGACATGTCTCAACTCCGTTGTATCTTTTCAGTCGGAGATCTTTTCCCTTGATTACTCCCCGTAACATATGAACTCCGTATGAAACAACACTCCTTCCATTCTTTAGTAATTTTAAAGGTTTCTGTTCAGTTGGGATAATCTTTTCTAAGTGTTCAACAGAGACCACGCCAGCGATATCCGCACCTGATTCGAGTGTAAATTTCTTTACTTTCCTTGTAAGATCCATATTAATATTCTCCATTTTTTATGCTTTGTATAATCGACAGGGAAATCCCCTTAGGCGCGCATATTTGAAGGATACCTCTTCCCACCAACCTTAAACTGACCACGAAAACCTTTTTTACTTTAATTTTTCATACCTTCTTCCCTCACCTATTTTTGTGTATAGTCATGAAATCCTTTGCCGCAACTCCTACCCGTCCTACCTGCCCTGAGGTAGTTTTTGACCCAGACGGGAACCTTGAACCGACTGCCCAACTCAGTTTCCAAATAATCACAGACGGTTTTAAGCAATGGGACGCCGTCAAAAAAATCGAAGACCTCGAAAGGTCCCATGGGATGCCCCAATCCCAATTTAGCGCCGGTATCCACATCCCTAGCAGTGGCAACGCCTTCTTCCACGATTTTGCTTGCCTCAACGGCCAAGATATGCAGCAACCGATTGACAACAAATCCCGGGCTGTCGGTACAGATAATCGGTCTTTTCTCCATCAACTCAGACAACTCCGCGACCTTACTGATGGTATCTGCGGAAGATTCAACCCCCCGAATCACTTCCACCAGCTTCATGACGGGCACAGGATTGAAAAAATGCATGCCCGCCACCTTATCCGGCCGTTTCGTCGCGGAGGCTATTTCGGACACTGAAAGAGACGATGTATTTGTCAAAAGCAATGCCTCTTCAGACTTCACCATATTGTCCAACCGTTTGAACAGCTCCTTTTTGACCTCCATATTCTCAAATACTGCCTCGATAACCACATCCGCATCCCTGACCACCTCAAAATCAGTAGTCATCTGAATCCGCCTCAAGACAGCCACCCGTTCCTCGGACGATATTTTGCCTTTCTCCTCCGATTTAGCGATGCTTTTTTCCGCCTTTCCTCTGCCTCGATTGATAACCTCCTCGCTCAGGTCTATTCCAATCACGTTAAAACCTTGCCGTGCGAATGCCTCAATAATGCTCATGCCGACATTTCCGGCGCCAATTACTATTAAATTGAGTTCCTTGCTGATTTGCATTGATAGCCCCTCTATTGGCCTTTGAAATGTGGTTTGCGCTTTCCATAGAACGCGTCAATACCTTCGTTCTTATCATCACTGGCAATAGTCAAATTAGCCAGAGCGCTTTCCAGGATGAGTCCAGTTTCCAGATCTGTCTCCGACCCATACTTAACCGCGAATAGGGTACTTTTGACAGCCAGTGGCGCCTTTTCGGCTATCTTGCCGGCAATCTCTAAGCATCTTTTTATCAACTCCTCGGGCTTTACCACCAAATTGGCCAGCCCGAAATCCACCGCAGTTTTCGCGTCGATCATGTCGCCTGTGAGCAAATACCACAGAGCACGCCCCTTCCCTATCAATCGGGTTAACCTCTGGGTACCGCCGTATCCCGGAATAACACCTAACCCAAGTTCCGGCAGGCCAAACTTCGCGTTTTCAGAAACCACTCGCAATGTGCAAGACATAGCGAGTTCGCAGCCCCCTCCCAAAGCTAATCCATTGACAGCTGCTATTGTAGGTATGCCTAATGTCTCGATGTCATAGTTCATCTGATGGCCGATTCTCACGGCATCAAATCCTTCCTTAAGGCCCCAACTCCGGATGTTCTTGACATCAGCACCTGCAACAAAAGCTTTTTCACCCGCCCCAGTAAATATTAATACCTTGACTGCGCTGTTTCCCTTAATATCTCGCAAAACGCTTTCAACTTCTTGAATGACCTCTTCATTTAAAGCATTCATGGCTTTAGGGCGGTTGATGGTCAAGATTCCGATGTCATTCTCCGTTTTAAACTCTACATTTTTATATTTCACACCTCATCCTCCTTTGCTTATCCTTAGTGTTTACTCATGCGCGGATATAATTTCTTTCATACAACTTTTAATTCGCACCCTACATAGCCTCAGTATGTCCAAAATTCCGGTGTTATTTTTACTTAACAGAATCTGGGTCTATGTCAATCCCGTTTATAAACCGGGAAAAACCCTATTTCCGGATGGACACTAATTATCATCAGGTTTACAGGCGGTTAATAATCATCTCTGTGATCCTCTCAGCTCAACAAATGTAAATAGCACTCGGCGGGCTGGGAATAAATTTAGACAATAGGGATTTTGCCCAATAATGAGTTCGCTATAAGGATTTTCTCCATCTCCTTGGTCCCTTCGTATATCTCAAGAATCTTTGCATCACGGTAAAAGCGGGCAATGTCAAATTCATTAAAAAATCCATACCCACCATGCATCTGAAGAGACTCTTGCACAATAGACACGGCATTTTGAGCGCAAAACCACTTGGCCATGGCCACAAGTGCATGATTTTCTTTCCCGTTGTCAAGGGACCAGGCCGCCCGATAGTAAAGAGAACGGCCTGCCTCGATCAGGGTAGCCATTTCGGCAATCTTAAACCGGATCGCCTGAAAGGTTCCGATGGGTTTTCCAAACTGTTTTCTTTGAGAAATATGCCGCATAGCCTGCTCCAGTGCGCCCTGGGCTAGGCCCGTTGACTGGGCGCACACCGTCACCCGCTCGCGGTTAAACAGACAGAGGACCTGTCTGAAGCCCTCCTGTTCTTTTCCGATTAAATTTTCGACCGGTACGCGAACCTCCTTGAACACCAATTCAGAAGTATCAGAAGCACGTATGCCCAACTTATTTTTAAGCTTGTTCGCCTCAAACCCCACGGCATCGGCATTTACAATAATGCAGCTGTATTGTCTGTGCCGCGAAGCTTCCTCACAGTGAGTCTTACAAAAAACAATCACATGATCCGCAAGAGACCCATTAGTAATGAATATCTTACTACCATTGATAATATATAAATCGTTATCCTTCACGGCGCTGGTTTCAGCGGATGCAACATCGGATCCAGAATTAGGTTCGGTTATGGCGGTGGCGAGGATTGCATTTCCTTCAACCAGAGGTGTCAGGTATCTCCGCTTTTGCTCTTCATTCCCAAAGGCAATAAGGATCTCCGCTCCGAACGTACACGATATAATGGCCTGCGCCAGGCCCGGATCCACTCGCCAAAATTCTTCTACAATTAAGGCATTTTCGAAAAAGCCCAGCCCCGGTCCCCCATATTCCTCAGGAATAATGGCGCCTACAAAACCAAGGCTTCTTGCCTTTTCGAGTAGGGCCATGTCCATCCTCTCTTCATGGTCGCAGTCCTTCGCAACTGACGGAAATTCGCCTTCCGCAAATTCTCTGGCCGCACTTTTCACATCCGCCTGTTCTTTTGATAATAAAAATTCCATATTGTTCTATAAACTCCTTTCAAATTAGATCATGCGAAACAGCCCGGTTTGCAGTGTAAAATACACCCAAACCAAAAAATCCAAAAACGGAGAATCAGCCTGCCTCATATGATTTAAGCGCCCAATGCGCTGCCAAAGTAATGCGAAGTTCAACATGTGTCTTTGAAAACGGTGTCTTTCAAAATTTCAATATCAGTAAATTTACAGATTTATACATAGCGTCTTAAATAATTGCGCATAGACCATGAAGCGTTTGATTCGGATCATACCAGTCGCGGAATTGCTGAAATACCGATTTGGCTAACTCTTCCAAGCTTGCAAAACACCTGTTATGGGTTTTCAGACGGCGGATCAATTTCCAGACCCTTTCGATATGGTTAAGCTTCGGGATATAGGGAGGAAGATAGTCAAGATGAAGATGTTTTTTATGGGCTTTGAGCCAGGGCTGGAGCAGCCTTGCGTGCTGCCAACGGGCATTATCCACGACCACAACCATTTTCTTTCTTTTCGCCCTTCGCCTGAAAAGATTCTTTAGGAAGATGAGAAACGACTCCGCTCAGAATTTTTCACCCCTTGCACGAGAAAGCGCCCATCACGAGCGCACCCAGCGCCATATACCCCGATCTTTTTGCCTGTCAGTGCATACAGCACAACGGGGTCCATATCCTCAGGCGGGAGATACATGGTGCAGCGGGAACCGTGTTGCTAAAAGTGGCATTCGTCCTCGAATTTAATATCAAGATCCCAACGTTTGGCCATCCGCAGTGGTTTTTTTATGTCTCCGCGGCGCCTCAGCGTCGGATCGTGCGATGACCGGGCGTGGCTTCCTCTGTCTGAACCCAAGCCGGTGAAAAAGGCGCTGGCATTGACGTACGCCGAGATAGACCCCGTACCGGGTGGCAAGATGATGCCTGAGCAACTTACCGTCCCAGAGATTCTGGCGGTAGCCAAACGTTTCGGTCGATTTTCGCAGGTCAGAGGCAACGGCCCGGATGGTTTTGTCATCAATGGATTTTGGCCGGCCAGATCTCTTGGTTTCTTGCAGCCCTGCAAAGCTGCTTTCCTCAAAGCGCTTCATCCAATTCTGAACCGCACGAGGGCAGTGGCCAAAGAGGTCTGCAACCTTCGCACAGCTGAATCCCTGGCTGACCAGGAGAACACCATGAAGCCGATGATCGTATCGCGAATCCTCGGATCTAATGATCTCGTCCTTGATCGCCATCCGCATGATTTCGGGATCTGTAATTTCCAGCTTGCACATGCTTCACCTCCTTTCGGAGCCTATCATGTAACAGGTCTCCATTATTCGCAAAACTTTATGTCGTCCTATATAGTAAATTAAGTTATCAATCACAGGGGGGCAATGCGATCCAATTTGGCAGCGGATTCAAATTTCATTCCCTGATAACATCGAGATTCTAGGCCAGCTTTGGCGGATTCGGAACTCAGGTTCTGTTTTCGACACTGATGCTCTCCCGACTATGAAAACTTCAAACCGAGCAATTTATGACCTGAGCCGAGGCTATACTCAGAAACCTCGGTTGTCTTTCCAGCTCCGGCTTGCGCTCCACCTCCGCCCTAAACGACCAAAATTCCTGATTTAGAAAAGCTTGTCAGGGAGTACATTTTCCCCTGACGTCCGCGGCTATACTTTGCTAGGGTGCTTTCCCAAGAGGGAACAGCACCTTGGCAGAGATCCTGTATCAAATTCGTGGTCGTCCGATCAGAAACCTAGGCCTCTCGTTTATCCGTGCTACCATCTCCCGGCATTTGGAACGAGGTCGAACCGCAATCTCCCGGGTGCTATGTGAGCACTGGGACTGGCGGCAGCCGAATCGGCAACTCAAAGAGATGGCCTGCCGTGCGCTATTCCTCAAGTTCCAGGAAAAGTAGGTTGTTAATTTCCCCCGGTCTTTGTCGACAACGAATCATCGGAAGCCCCGTAAGCCTGTTCGACGCAGCAATAGCAACGACACATTGGAGTTTCACGGAACGGTCTCCGCGTTTGCCTCTTTGAAAATCGACATGCCCCGGCGCACCCCGGATGAAGTCCTGTGCAATCACCTGGTCGATAATTACCATTACCTGGCGCTCCCCCGAATCGTCAGTGCATACCTGAAGTACCTCGCCTACCCGGATGGACACCTGGTGGCATGCCTCCGTTGGGGCTCAGCGCCTTAGAGGGTGGAGTGCTGCGACCGATTCATCGGTTCGCAGCCCCGTACCACGGAAGCGAACCTCTACAAGGTAGTCAATAATGTCACATTCCAGACTCTCAACTGGGTTTCGGTGCAACACTTAGCCTCGCATGGTAGCTATCTTTTCAAAAAATTGGGCTTCGGAATTTTGCACTCCTCACAAGCTGAAATTTCAACTACTGTATACTCCAAAAATTATTGCGATAGTCAATTACAGCTCCTCGGCCTTACCAAGTTATTCCATTTTAAACAATAACTTTACCTGTTATCTTAAAAAAACTAATGATTATGCATCCATTTTCCTTCTTCTCGATATCCGCATGTAATACTTTTCAACAACTCTCTCTTTTCTAAAAATTTCTGTTTCATTCCAACCAACCATTTTCGATGAAGCAATCTGCTTTCAAGGTCACCCACAATATTTTTGGGATCACGAGTCATGTGCATTATAGGACCATCATTGACCCATTCTATATGCCCCGAATTATGACAACTGAGGCACTCAACGCGATCGTTGCCCAAAAACTTGAAAGCGTTTCCTAAGCACACGGAACACTCGTGCGCTTTGGAGACCCTCACATAGTTGGGATCAAGAAGGATTTTTCCGAGGTGAGCAGCAACGTCCCTGTTCTTATCAGAAATAAACACCTCACCTGGGAGGGCAGCATAAACTGTCACTTGATCCTTAACAACAAAGCCAAGCGAAACCGCAGACGAAGCCAGATCCGTCTGACAACTCCCCTCTTTGCCTTCTATGCCAGCCAAGGCGACGACAACAGCCGGTTTTCCATAGAATGCTTCAATTTCAGCCAAAACCATAAGTCCTCGATCTGAAAGAATCTTCACGGCACAATAAGCTCCCAGAAAATAAGTGGGGGCCACCAGTATCACACCGCTGGCTTCTTTCAGAATCGTTATTACCTTTGCCAAATCGTCCTTTAATGAGCACTTTCCTTCCTCAAAAAGACATTTGTAACATCCTGTACACAGCTTCACATCTATTTTTGTGAGGTTTATCAGTATCAATTCATGTTCCATAGGAATATTGCGACTGATCTCCTTAATCATCAGCTCACTGTTACCAAGGTTTCTGGGCGACCCTATTAAGCCAACTATTTTTTCCACGCGCGTAACCTCCTGACGCTTATATCCCAAAATAGGCGGACTTAACTTCAGGGTTATCCATAAGCTCCTGTCCTGTCCCGCTCAGTGTATGCATTCCATTCTCCAATATATATCCCCTATCAATAAACGGTAGGAGCGGCCTCGCAAACTGTTCTGTCACCAACTGTGTGATCCCCTTATGATTGATGTGCTTCATAGCTTCAACTAAATTGCGTTGCAGCATGGGGCTCAAGCCAAGTAAGGGCTCGTCTAGAAGCAATAAATGAGGTCTAGCAGTCAGAACCATCCCAATCATAAGCATTTGCTGTTCTCCCCCACTTAGAAAACCAGCTTTCCTATTCTTAAATCTTTCTAAAGTAGGGAAAAGTTCAAAAACAGAATGGATATCTTGTCTGACCGACCCACTACCGTGCAAATATCCGGCAATCTTGAGGTTCTCAACGACATCGCTCTCGCGAAAAATGGGATGCCTTTCACGAGCGAGTACAATCCCCCTTTTTACTCTGTTCTTTGGTTTAACTCCCAGAATATTATCCCCTTTATATAGGATTTCTCCAAGGACTGTAATCCTCACCCCCCCCCTCCTCGCCTCCCTTACCCTCATCTCTTCAAGAAGGCCAGAAATCGAATTCATCATCGTTGTCTTTCCTGCACTGTTTGGCCCTAGAACACTTACAAACTCGCCTTCTAAAACGTGAAAACTAAAATCGTTCAAAGCAAGGGCATTTTCATAAAACACCATAAGATTTTTCACTTCAAGCATCATGCAGTGCCCCCATTTACTCAGACCCAAGATAGGCCTCTTTAACAGCTTCCACCTCCATTACATCACGAGGAGACCCATCAGCAACCTTTCGACCGTAATTTAGAACAATCACCCTATTTGCAACTCGAAAAAGCTCCTTCAATCTATGCTCGACCATAAGCAAAGTTGTCCCTCTCTCCTTTAGCTTCTCCAAAATAGGTAATGTGCCAGCAACTTCTGCCATGCTCATGCCTGAAAAGAGTTCGTCCAATACAACTAAATCCGGCCGCAGCGCCAAGCTTCGAGCCAATTCTAGACGCTTTAGGTACCCATGCGGAAGGCTGCTCGTCAACTTATAAGGTACACCGGAGCTACGATCAAAGCCAACTTCCTCCAGCAAATCCATGGCGATATCATCTCTCTCGCCGTATACACCTCCCCTGAATTGCCTTGCCCTCGCAGAGCAAAGAGGAATAATTATATTTTTATACGCGGGCATCCTATAGAACGCCTTCGCCATCTGGAAGGTCCGAGCAATACCAAGATTAGCAATACTGTGGGGCTTCTTGGCAGATATTTCCCTCCCACAGTATAGAATACTGCCAGAATCCGGCCGCACAAACCCTGTTATTAGATTAAGCAAGGTGCTCTTTCCAGACCCATTCGGACCGATGATTCCTAAAAAATCACCTTTTTTCAGCTCAAAACTGACATTGAATACGGCAATCACACCCCAAAAGGCCTTGTTGAGTTGAGATACCTGTAATATATAACCTTCATTCATTCCCTCACTCCACTTTAACGCGTCGCTCAAATTGATGGTATTTTCTTTCCAAATATTTAAAAATACCCTCTGGAAGCAAAATTATAAATACAAGCAAGGCCAAGCTGTAAAAAAGCATCCTTATCCCCCCAAGGGTCCGCAAAATTTCCGCAAGGGGCACTACAATAAAAGAGCCTACCATCGCTCCCGCCTGGCTTCCGATCCCACCCACAACAGCAGAGGCAATTGGAAGGATGGAGTAGTCCAATGCAAAGGCAGGGGTTCCAACGAAACCAATCCAATGTGTGATAAATGCTCCCACAAATGCGCCCACTGCAGCTGCTAAGAACACATTTTGATTTTTACGGGAGTAAACATCTATCCCTCCACTCATGGCTGCTTGATCATTATCTCCAATCGATATAAAAACAAGGCCGTAATCAGTTGCCATAAGTCTACGCATTCCAAAAAAGCATCCCAGCGTCGCTAAAACTGCCAAAAAACACGTAACAGTAGAATTTGTAAATCTTCCAAGACCACTCAATCCATCATTCCCGCCCAAAATGTGTAGCGCCTCGAAAACTTTTCCAATCGTTAAGGGTAAAATCAGCGTAACCATACTAAAATATATGCCTCTTAATCTCAAAACGGGCATAAGCAAAAAGGTACAAAAAGCACCCCCGACAAACGTACCTGTCGGAATAGTAATAAAGATAGGCCAGTTGAGATAATAATTCAGAATACCCGCGATGTACGCGCCGGAGGCAACAAAAAGCGCCTGGCCCAGGCCTGGGTTCCGGGTGGGTAGTCAAAGGGTAGCCGGAAACGGCATTAAATCCGAACGGTTAGACGTAGGCCCAAAAAACGCGTGTTACTACGCTTCTGAATGGCGGTTCACAACTTCCAGAATCGGTTTAGGGATTGAAATTTTTAATGTTTTCAGCGTAGACAGGACCTCCTCTGGGGGTTCATTGCGTCGAAAGAATAGGTGACTCGGGGTCTCGAATTCCGTGGCCTGGAACTGAGCCAAGGCATGATGGAGCCACCCCCATGTCTTGCCGGTCATGAACTCGGCTACCCGTTGGAGCAACAGGGCCAGCACACAGATTTTGATATGCGCTTCAATTCG
>NZ_AULM01000063.1 GCF_000422285.1 Desulfatiglans anilini DSM 4660 | reverse complement strand
CATACGCTACTTTTTTCATGGGCTGGTCCTCCGTTTTGGATTTCTTGGCTGGGGTGTATTTTACACCCCGGACCAGCCCGTTTCATATGATCTAAGTCAGAATGAATGCCCTGACCTGCGCAGATTGACAGTCGATGTCGGCGGTCATATCGGCGTTTGTTTTTAACGGTAAGAGCGAATATCGCGCTTTGAGTGGAATGACATAAAGTCAATCCGAGAAAAACAATCGATTTAAAGGAATGATACTCCTTCCAGAAGGGTAGGCATTATGTCCGACATCCTGGTAACCACGCTCGGCACAAGCTGGCAGATCGTGCCGGAGCTGCTGGGGTTCACGAACCCGAATCTGGTGGATCTTTACGCCCGTCATCCGAAGCGCGATGAGATCGCCGAGACCCGCCGGTCAGCGGACATCCGTCCGGTCGAAGAAGTCTGGATGGTGACGACAAAGGGTGAGAAGACCGATACTTCCATTCAGAATCTATTGGCTTGGCACCGGCTGTTCGGGGGAGGCGGGAGACTCCCTGTCCTCAGGATATGGCAGGTGGCGGGAGCCGGGGATTTGGCTTCCGAAGAGGAATGCCGGCAAATGGGGGAGTGCATTTTCCGGATCGTTTTGCACGCGGCCGAGCGCTGCGCCGACGGGCATCTCTTGATATCTCTCGCGGGCGGACGCAAGACCATGAGTTCGGACATCCAGAACGCCGCCGTGTTTTTCGGGTGCCACGCCCTGATCCACGTCATCCAGAATGATGACTACGCGAAAAAGCTGTGGGGCCAGGAAGCGGCTTTTTTCCTCGAACCGTTGCCTGAAGACTTGAAGGACGCGGTTACTCCCCTCGTGGCAGGGCGGCATGAGCGGAACCCCGCCGCCGACCTCGGGGATGAGAGCGGGAGGGTGATCAGCCGGGATCGGTATCCGCTCGAGATGCCGGCGGCATCGGAGCCTCTGGAGACGGCCGTGGCGGGGGCCGGCCTCATGGAGGAGGTTCAGGAGCGTTCGCGCAGGGCGTCTTTTCTTTTCTGCAACCAGGCCAACCGGTTGATGGGCGAGGAGACGGGCACGAATTTCCTCGCGCTCTACAACCTGCGCCCTTCCCTGGTGAGACGGTTGAAGACGCAGCGGATCGGCGTCGACCCGGCCAGGGAGGATGACGAGCTGGTGTGGCTTCAGAGGCTTCCGAAGGCCGAGCTGCATTGCCATCTCGGCGGCGTCGCGGACCCGGCCGAGATCCTCGAGATTGCCGAGGCGAATCGCCTTGCACTGGAGCGGTGCCGGGACCGATGGGGTCCGTACGTCAAGGAATGGCGGAGGCTTGCCGAGGGGGAAGCCGGGGAGGGGATCGATTTCAAGGTTCTGCGGCAAGCCGTTCCAGGGGTCCCCGAACCCTTGTGTACGGCGGCGTTCGTCCTCGCCTTCGAAGACCGGGCGGATCTGTTGGAGCAGATCATTTACGGGACGTTCAGGCATGAGGATGCATTCTGCGGAGTCGGGTTCAAAGCGTACGAAAAGGCGGGGGATCTGCAGGGATCGGGCCTTCTTCAGTCGGAAGCCAGCCTGCGCGCAGCTTGCCGTATCTTGTGCCGCAAGGCTGCGAAGCACAACGTCCGTCATCTCGAGGTGCGCTGCTCGCCCATGAATTATGGCAAGGGCGGGCTGGACCCCGCCGAGGTGGTCCGGGTCATCGATGCCGAGCTGGCGGCTGAGGGCGGTCCGGCAAGCTATGCCTTGATTTTCACGGCGAGCCGGCATGGGATCATGAGCAAGGTTTACGAAAACATCGAACTGGCCGAACGCCTGCTGGGAGGCGATGGGTCGGGTTTTCCGAGCTTGAGGGGCTTCGATCTTGCCGGCAGCGAGGAGGCCGCCAGGCCCGAACAGATGCGCGAGGCCTTCATGCCGATGATGCGCCGGTGCCTGCGTCTGACGATCCACGCGGGCGAGACGTCTTCGGCCGAGAGCATCTGGGAGGCCGTGTATCATCTCAACGCCGAGCGCATCGGGCACGGCCTGACGCTGAAGGAGAATCCGGTGCTCCTGGACAAGTTCAGGGACCGGGACATCGCCATAGAGATGTGCCCATCGAGCAATGTTCAGATCGTCGGCTTCCGGGACAATTTTCTGCAAGTCACCTGGCGCCGCGAGCCCTATCCCCTGAAAGAGTATCTGGAACGGGGGCTCAGGGTGACGGTCAACACGGACAACCCGGGGATATCGAGGACCGACTTCACCAGGGAGCTGCACCGGGCCGCCCGCCTGACGGAAGGCGGGCTGACCCTGTGGGAGATCCTGCTGCTGGTGCGCAACGGATTCAAGGCGTCCTTCGCGCCGAGGGGGCGCAGGCAGGAGCTGCTTCGCGAGGCGGAGAAGGAGATCATCCAGCTCATCCAGGAGAGGCTGCCGTGATGAATCAGAAAAGCCGTTCGGAGCAGGTTCTGTGCGTCCCCCGGGATGGTCTCCCGGGGGAGTGGCTGATGGAGATGACCGCCTGTGAACTGTCGATGGAGGCGTTCGCCGCCCGGGTTCCGGATGCCGCACTGTCATGGCTGCCGCGGGGGCGCGCCGAAGGCGATCCTTCCTTCAAGCAGCTCATCCCCTACGTGGTGGTTCAGAGCGTCGATGGGCTCGAGACCGCGTGCTACCGGAGGAAAGGGTCCGAGGCGAGGCTGCACGATCTGTGGTCCGTCGGCATAGGCGGCCATGTGAACCGGGAGGATAGCTCCGGGCTGGATGCGGCTTTGCCCGAGGTCGTGGAGCGGGGTCTTCAGCGCGAACTGGGTGAAGAACTGGGCCTCTCGGCTCCGGCGCATCCGCCGGTTTTCGTCGGGTTGATCAATGAGGAGCGCACGGCGGTCGGCCGCGTACACCTCGGGCTGGTGTACCGGCTGCGGCTGAGCGCAGAGGACCAAGTGCGCGCGGATAGGGAACTCGATTCCTTCAGCTGGCTGAAGACCCGGGAAATGGACCTGGATCGGTTCGAGTTGTGGTCGCGGCTGGCCCTCAGGCTGCTGGACTGCGGCATAGGTGGAATATGATGTCAGGTTAGGCGCTGTTTCACCTCTTTAATCATCAGACAACGGGAATCTGAGCGCGAGAAACCCGTGGAGAGTTTTGGCGTCAGTTGCGCGGAAAGTCGCGTTATGGATGTTCGGGAGGGCACTTTGCCCTGCGAAAAGATGATCGGCTTTCTTGGAACGGGCGTTTGCCAGGCCGGCGTGTAAGTGTGTGGCCTGCGGAGCAAGGAGACGCGCTTCGTGCAGGCCGCCCTCGCCGCGATTTTCGAGCCGTAGAAAGTGGTGGTTTTCCTGCTGCAGGGCGGAAAAGAGAAAAACTGGCAGTCCCCGGCAGCTTCGGAAGGGAAGGAAGGAGGTCCAAAACCGTTATAACCGCATGGAAGATCGGATAAGAACCGGTTCATAGAAGCGCATGTCACTGACAAATCGTCTGATCAGGGAAGTTCTTAATCCAGTTTTTCCTGGATAAAACGTCCACGGCAAGCGCAATCTGACGTCTTGTGAATTGCCTTTTCCGATCATTCCATTCATATGTTCGTGTCACAACGTCATCCTCGGTTTGAACCTTCTCCCTGCTAATAACCCAGTGAACCGAAGATAATAACTCGAGACCGAATGGTGATTCGAATCCTTCGACCAGTTCTGTTACTTTATCAAATCGTGCCTTGGTTTCTGCTGCATCTCTAAGGAAGGCTAGTGCGTCTTCGACTGCGCCGGGTATCAGCTCTAAATGCTTGTTAGGTTCGTCTCCTCCATCGGCGTAGCCGGAAACCAAATGCCCTTCGACGGCGTTCAATACGTGCCTGAGGTTTTCGGCATACGGCCCATAATGGCTTTTCGTGAAGCGAAGTTTCAACGGTTCTCCAGCCTCTTGCATAAAATATATGAGCTTGTGTACTTCCAGCAAGGTTATAAAAGGGTCCAGCAACCCGTTTAGATAGCGGGACATCAATCCTACCAAGGCAGCCCTGCCTGACGTCATTTTAGGTACACCCTTTGAATGGTTGATCTCCGTGTTAATCGATGCGTCACGTGGCTCGAAAATGACCACCTTAAGCTCTTTGAACTCTCCTAAAGCCGCTTCGATACGCGGACGGACCTCTGACCAGCACAAACCGCCTAATCCGCTTCCTAGAGGCGGGATGGCGATGGACCGAATGTCCCTTGATCGGATCACCTCCACTAAAGCAACAAGACCGTTCTCGATATCCTCCATCCGGCTCTTGCCTCTCCAGTGACGCTTGGTTGGGAAATTGATGAGATAACGCGGGTTCACCAGTCGCCCGGTTTCAAAGACAAACATCTTTCCAGGCTGCACTTCCTTCCTTTTGCAAGCCGCAGCGTATGCCCTGAAATTATCCGGGTAAGCGTTTTTAAACTGAAGGGCTATGCCACGGCCCATGATCCCCACGCAGTTAACCGTATTGACCAGTGCCTCGACGTCCTCACTGAGTATGTCGCCTGTCTTGTATACGATCATATAGCTCTCCATTCTCTTAATAATACCATTCAGGCTTCACATCTACACGAGGTTTGTAATCTGCCGTTTGAAGGATTCTGAGGGTTTGATCACGTACGGGCCGTGATATTACGCCGATGCGATTGACCAATTCCCATGGAAATTGCCGTTCAATTAAGAATTCTGCTTGCTTACCTTCCTTACACTGGCGCCAATCCCTAGCCTGCACCGCTGCCCAATCAATTTCGTCCAAGTGGGAGAGGTCGCAACGATCCTCGAAGTAGTGGGCTCCGGCATTCGAAAGGGTGAACGCCCATGAGCGTCCCCCCTCCTTGGCCCAAGCCACAGTTTGGAGGAGATCCGCCTCCAAATGTACTATGGGGGCCTGCCCATCACGATAGGATAATGCGGGGTGATCAGCCTGATGAATAATGTAAAGCATAACCGAGCGTGGGCAGAAATAGAATGGGACGCACTGACCCACGTAAAGTTGAGGGCGGCTGGTCAGTTTTAATTCTTCAAGCCGCCGTTTTTTGATATTCATCATCCCGATGCGGGTTCCAGGTGCAGAGCGGCGAATTATTTCCGCGTCGCACCAGAGACAACCATCCAAGATAATCGAAGGGAGACGGTCAATATGAACAATATGATAGATCTTAATATCTCCGGGTATCGGCATATTTTTATCAACTGTCATCCCACGTGGTTTTGATGTGAAGACCATCCCTTGCCTTATGCCTGCTCAGGCGGCGCAGTCTCACTGATTGTATAAGTCGGCGGAATTCAATCTAATCATAAATACCGACCATATAATGATAGTTGATCAGCTCCGAAATCAATTATTTCCTGACTCGTCTCCATCCGGAAATGATTTCCCGGCACAACCCGGTTTCCAATCCGGAAATGAGGATTTTTGGCCAATATCAATGAAATCAAGCGCTTGCGCGGAGGCGACCTGTGGGTCGCCGCACAAGCAAACGTGTAGATTGACGCCGAGATTGGCCAAAAAGACCATTTCCGGATGGAAACTCATTCAACGGTTGCACCCTCAACTGAATTTCCTTGCGCTGGGTGGTCCACGGGGAGAAAATCCTTGTCCAAAAGACCCATTCCTCGCAACTGCTCACAAATCAACTTCTCTGCTACATTCGCGACGGAGCGAAACTCATCTTTGGCGATTTTTTCTAGGATTCGTTTAATGTGGGTCTCGACCCGGAAACCAATCTGCTCTTTCAATTACTTCTCCTCATTCGAAATCCCGGTAATCTTACGCGGATGGTATTCTGAAGGCAAAGCGTTTTTGGTTATGAATGTTTTTATCGCTTTCAAAAATAACAATGCTAATTCAATGTGAATGCCAGGTCAAGGCCGATTTTCCATGGTGCTCGAATGAAATAAAGATATTCAGGGAATAATCCGCGCAGTATCCCTGCCACTGAAAACCGACGGTCTTTGCAAAAGTTTTTTGAAAATCCCCTCTTCGATGCCGTGTTCCATTAGTGTAGGCCCCGGGTAGCCCCTCTCTAAGGGATGGGCCGCCCGGGAGTCCTGCCGACAGCCCCAAACCTCAATGTGAAGGAGGCGGCAGACATGGGCACCACGGCGAAGATCCTATCGTATCCGCAGGGAGAGGCTGCTCCCAACCCCCCACAGACAACCGAGGCGGTCAAGAACGGGAAGACCCCGGCCGGAGAGGCGTTCTTCGAGGAACTGGCCGCGCAGAGCGGGATCCAGGAGACCCTTGCGGCCAGGCTGAAGACGCACATCGGGGAGATCGAACTTCTGCGGGCCGACAACCGTTGGCAGGAGATCCTGGATCTGTATCACCCCGTCGAGGAACGCGAGCCGGAGATGGTCCGTTTCGGCCTGGACCTCCCGCTGCGCTCGGAGGTGGCCTTCGCGCTCAGCCGGCTCAAACGCTACGACGACGCGATCGTCGCCTACGAGGTGTGCCTCAGGCGCAGCCCGGACGATTTCCGGTTCCATTCGGGGTTGGCCTACACGCTGTACGAAAGCCTGCTGGCCGCCAAGAACCGGGAGATCATCCTGCCGCCTCAGGTCAAGGCCGGGCGGACGGATAGGGCGCTCGAGCACTTCAAAAAGGCGAGGGAACTCCGGCCCGACGGGGTGACGGCGTTTTACCGCGAAGGGATGCTCTACAAGAACATCCTGCAGAAGCCCGACCGGGCGTTGCCGCTTCTGGTGCAGGCGGTGAAGAATTGGCTGGCGCTGACGGACGATGAGCGGAAGGTCCGGCATCAGGAGCGGCGCAACTACATCAAGTCGCTCTATAACCTGGGCTCGTGCCAGGTGAAGACGGGGCGGATGAAAGGGGCGCTCGCGAGCATCCAGCGCTGCATCGAGGAAGACGGGGAGAAGAACCATGTGCGGGTCGAGCACAAGCACTTCGCCCTGGGAAAGGTCCTCTTCCACCTCGGCCGCTACCGCGAGGCGCAGGACGCCCTGGAGTTCACGTCCCGGGT
Organism: Desulfatiglans anilini DSM 4660; assembly: GCF_000422285.1. Taxonomy (NCBI): domain Bacteria; kingdom Pseudomonadati; phylum Thermodesulfobacteriota; class Desulfobacteria; order Desulfatiglandales; family Desulfatiglandaceae; genus Desulfatiglans; species Desulfatiglans anilini. The sequence goes on along the minus strand of NZ_AULM01000063.1, from coordinate 4,168 downwards.
GGTGAATCCGGCCGAAGGCGATTACGTCTTCGAACTCCTCGGGCGGGTGCTCCTGGCGCAGGACAAACCGCGGGAGGCCCTGGCGGCGGTTGAACGGATCCCGCCCCGGGTGCGCAGGCCTTACGTCCGGTGGACGGAGGCGGATGTCCTCAATCGGCTCGGGGAGCACGACAAGGCCCGGAGTGTTTTGACCGGGGCGCTCGAGCGGGACCGGCGTTCGCGGCATCGGACCCTGGTCCGCTTGGCCAAGATGGCGTACCGGGAGGGTAACGACGACCAGGTGCTCCGCTTGGCCGGGGAGGCGGTGCAGTTCCACATTGAAACCTTTACGACCCCGGATCCCGACGGGCTTTTCTGGCAGGCCGCCGCTCACCTGAGGAAGGGCGAGTTCGAGGCCGCCCGGCAAAAGGCTGCGGACCTGGCCGCGTTCAGACCGGCTTACCCGCTCCTCGGGAAACTCCGGCAGGCGATAGCGAAGAAGGCCGGCCCGTGAGGGGGAAGGAAGGCCAAGCGAAAGGAGATCCGAACATGAAACCGCCCGCTGAAGCGGCCCCGAAGCGTCCGGCCGCACCTGATTTCGAGCTGCTCTTCTCCCGACTGCGATCCTTTATCATCGAAAACCGCGAAATCGAGAAGTGCCGGGAGATCCTTCGCAAGATGGATGTCCTCCAGCGGCTCAACCCGGAGCAGTGCCTCGAGTGGAGCCGGCTGGCCCAGATGGCGGGCGAGATGGACGTGGCCTGCCGGACGCTCGGGGATTTGAATCGGCGCCACCCGGCCTTCGAGCCGGGGTGGCGCGAGCACATCGAATTGCTGGTCCTGCTCGGCAAGGGGGCGGAGGCCGCCGCTCTCAGGGCGCGCGCTCAGGGTGCCATCCCCGGTTTCGGACAACATGACGCGCAGCCTGTGCATACGGGCGACGGCGGGGGGGATTTTCAGTTTCTGGACGAGCCCTTTGCGGCCATGAAGCGGGAGGAGCGCCTGATCGCCCGCTATATGGCGCTCTTCCAGGGGCGGGAAGACTGCTTCGCGAGGCAGTGGGCGGACCGGAACGCCGGCACGAGCGGATACGTTCCCGTGAGGCGGGCGATCGAGCCGGCGGATGTCCGGGATCACCTGCGCGGCCTCAAGACCTACGGCATCTACCTGCTGCGGCGGGACAGCCGGGTGGCGACGGGCGTGATCGACGCCGATTTGAAGCAGGCCTACCGCACGGGGGCGGCGCTTGCCAAGGAGCGCTCGGGCATTCAGCGCGAATGCGCGTACCTGGTGGAGCGCGTTCAGGAACTCGGAAAGCCGATGAACCTTTTCGCGCTGCCGGAGTTCAGCGGGGGGAAGGGGTATCACTTCTGGTTCTTTTTCGAGGAGCCTGTCCCGGCGCGGCCGCTCAAGGAGGCGCTCGCAGCGCTTGCCGGGGCGCTCAGGCCCGATTTGACGTTTTTCGATCTGGAGGTCTTTCCGAAGCAGGACCAGCTGGCGGGGAAGGGGCTCGGGAACCTCGTGAAGCTTCCCCTCGGGCTGCACCGGGTCACCGGAAAGCCCTCCTATTTTCTGCCGAAAAGATCCGGGGATGTGTGGCAGGCCCTGGAGGTCCTGGAGGGCGCCGCCTACTCGACGTTGGAGAAAAAGGACCCGCCGCTCGGGAAGACGGGGTCCGGCGGCGGCGTTCTCATCCACCCCCGGCAGGGGGAGTGGATCGCGCGCTTCCCTGAGCTTCACCGGCTCTTGGAGCGGTGCCCTCCGCTCGGCCAGTTGATCACGGCCTGCCGCAACGGAAAGGCGATGGGGGTGCGCGAAGAGAAGATCCTCTTTGCCACCGTCGGCTTTCTCAAGCGGGGCAAGACGCTTCTTCACGCGCTGCTTCAGCCTGTGCCGGAGTACAACCCGCACCTCGTCGACTACAAGCTCTCGCGGCTGAGGGGCACGCCCCTGGGTTGCCGGAAGATCCACACCCTGCTGGGGGTTGCCCTGGATTTCTGCCGGTTCGATTCTCCGCTTCCTTACGCGCATCCGCTGCTCCACTGTCGGGAGTGGATGACCGAAGACCTGCCCGTGGCGGCAGAACGGGTCGAAAATTTGGCGGATGCCCTGGAGCACCTTCGGCGAAGCCTCGACCTGGTGACGCGTTTTCTGCCCGCGGTGCGGGAGACGTCTTGAGGGGGATGCTGTGCAGCGGATGTATGTGCTCGAAAATGGGAGCTATCTGAGGAAATCAGGCGGAAACCTCGCCCTTTTCCGGGATGGGAGGGTCGAAGAGGAGATCGACCTCGAACACCTGGAGCAATTGATCCTCGTAGGCTACACCTCCATCAGCGGTGCGGTGCTGCGCATGCTGATTCGCAGCCGTGTGGAGACGGTCCTCCTGAACCCCCGCGGGGGGTTCGAGGGGCGGCTGTCGGTCGACGAACACAAGCACGTCGGCCGGCGCAAAGCGCAGTATCTGCGGCTCTCCGACCCCGGGTTCGCCCTCGAGACCGCGCGCTCCATTGTCGGCGGCAAGCTCCGCGGCCAGGCGCGTTTTCTCGCCCTGAGGGGGAAGCAGCTCGGGGTCGATTCCCTGCTGGCGCGGGCGGCCACGATCCGCGCCATGGAGAGGAGCGCGCTGGACCCGGCCGTCGATCTGGACATTGTCAGGGGGATCGAGGGGCAGGGGACGCGCGTCTACTACGAGGGCTTTCCACGGCTGGTGCGGAACCCGGCCTTCACCTTCAAGGGCCGCAACCGCCGGCCGCCGCTCGACCCGGTCAACGCGCTGCTTTCATTCGTCTACACGCTGTTGACGAGCGAGGTCCTGACCGCCATCAAGATCGTCGGTCTGGATCCGTACCTGGGTGCGCTGCACCTGGAGGACTACGGGCGGCCGTCGCTTGCCTGCGACCTCGTCGAGGAGTGGCGCGTCTTTTTGGCCGACCGGTTCGTGCTGGCGCTTATCAACCGAAGTGTCCTCAGCCCGGACGACTTCGTCTACCGGAAGATCGAGGACACGGATTTCGTCGACGAAGAGGATCTCAAGGGGAAACGCCCCGTCGAGATGAAGCCCGCCACCTCGCGCGCACTGCTCAAGTCCTACGAAAAGTGGATGGAGCAGCGGGTGAAGCCTCCTGACGGGGATCAGAGGCTGACCTACCGGGGGTTGATCCTGGAGCAGGTGAGGCGCTTCGAGAGGTATTTGCTGGGGGAATTGAAGGCGTATCAGCCGTTTCCATGGTCACAGGTGGGATGAGCCATGTTCTATCTGATCTGCTTCGACATTGTGGACGACAAGGTGCGGAACCGGGTGGCCAAGGCGCTCAAGGGCGCCGGCACGCGGGTGCAGAAATCCGTCTTCGAATGCGCCGACCTGAACGAGAAGCAGTTTCTGAAGCTCAAGGACCGGATCGAGCGCCTGATCGATTTTACCGAGGACAGCGTGCGCTACTACCGGCAGTGCGGCGGCTGCCTGTCGCACTTCGAGTTCTCGGGGGTCGGCGAGCAGCCCGAGAAGCGGAAGTTTGCGGTGCTTTAGCGATTGTTTGAGACATCCCGAGGCGCTTTTCCGCCACTTTTTAATGGCTCCATCAAGTGCGATCACGGGCGGATGATTGTCAACCCTCTTTCAGGCGCTATGTGGACGCTTTCGCCGGAAACGGTGAGCTTGAACCTGGTCCCGATAGGCGAAAAGACCAGCCCTGAAGGTTCCAGGGGCGTGGCCATCATCCTGCTGGTCGATGTGCCTGTGGACTTGAAGGGCTATCTGGCTCCATCGATGTAGCCGTTTCAATGCAAGGGTTGGCAGGCCATCGCGTCCGTCGGCGGTGGCCTGCTCGTCTTTGCTGAGTTGCCAGAATAGACCCCTTGGAGGGGCGGCGAGGACTAGCCGCCCTTCCAGTTCAGCATTGGGATGTTAAAACCATTTGACGTTAAACGCTAAATGGTATAATCTGCCTGTATGATAAGATCATTCAAAGACAACGAGGCCGAAAAGATCTTCGATCGACAGCGGTCTATGAAGCTTTCCGAGGAGTTGCAGCGAGCCGCTTTGCGGAAGTTGAGAATGCTGAATCGGGCAACGAACCTCGATGATCTACGAATTCCACCAGGCAACAGGCTGGAAAAAATGAAAGGAGACAGGGCTGATCAATACTCGATACGCATCAATCGGCAATGGAGGGTCTGTTTCAGATGGTCC
>NZ_AULM01000062.1 GCF_000422285.1 Desulfatiglans anilini DSM 4660 | reverse complement strand
TTCCGGGCCCTGTTCGCCGCCATCCCCGCCGACTGGCACCGCAGGAACACGATCGGCGAGTACGAAGGCTACTACGCGAGCGTCTTCTACAGCCATTTCGCGGCCCTCGGGCTGGACATCCGGGTGGAGGACGCCACCAGCCGCGGCCGGGTGGACATGACGGTGCTCTTCGAGGGGCGGGTGTTCGTCTTCGAGTTCAAGGTGGTGGAGCTGGAGCCCGAGGGCCGGGCCCTGGAGCAGATCCTGGCCCGCCGCTACGCCGACAAATACCTGGACCTGGGCCGGCCTATCCATCTGATCGGCGTCGAGTTCAGCCGCAAGGAGCGGAACCTCTGCGCCTTCGAGGTCCGGAGCCTCGTGCAGCCGGCTGGAGACGCCGCGCCGCCTGCATCATAGCGTTTGAAACCCCTCAACGCCTCAGTGGTCAGCCTCCCGCCGCAACCAGCTTCCTATCAACGAACAGGCTACTCCTTCCACATCCTTATGGGCCTCGGCCACTCCATGGTGGGTCATTTACTGCAATCATGCAAATCGATTTATTGATTGCCATTCAGCCTGAAAAACGCTATCTTCGAGCCTATGATACGACGCGAGGCCGAACAGATCATCCGATCCCTTCTCCGGGGCTTCCCCATCGTGACGGTGACCGGACCCAGGCAATCAGGGAAAACCACCCTCGCCAAGGCGGTTTTTGCGGACAAGCCCTATGTGTCTCTGGAGGATCCGGACGTAAGACTCTTTGCACGCGAGGACACGCGGGCATTTCTGGAGCGTTTTCCTGACGGGGCTGTCCTGGATGAGGTTCAGCGCTGCCCCGAGATCTTCTCCTATCTTCAGTCCCTCGTAGACGCCGACGGCCGCATGGGGCTGTATGTGCTGACGGGTTCGCAGCATTTCGGCCTCCTTTCCGGCATCACCCAATCCCTCGCCGGCAGAACCGCCTTTGTGGAGTTGATGCCTTTTTCCCTAAAGGAACTGTCGAAGGCGGGGAAGCAGCCTCTGAAACTAGAAGAGATGCTCTTCAAAGGCGGGTATCCCCCGCTTTACGACCGGGAGGTGCCGGTGCGCGCCTGGTTCAACGCTTATGTCACCGCCTATCTCGAGCGTGATGTGAGGCAGGTCTCGAACGTCCAGGATCTGGAGGCCTTTCATCGTTTCGTGCGTCTGTGCGCCGGGCGGTGCGGGCAGCTTCTGAACCTTTCCAGCCTGGCCGGCGACTGCGGCATCAGCCGCAACACGGCCAAAGGCTGGATATCGGTCCTGGAGACGAGCTACGTCTTGTTTCAGCTGCGGCCGCATTTCGCCAACTTCAACAAGCGCCTCGTCAAGACCCCCAAACTCTATTTTTATGATGTCGGGCTTGCCGCGTGGCTGCTGGGAATCGAAGCGCCCCATCAACTGGAGACCCACCCGCTGCGCGGAAACCTCTTCGAAACCTTTGTGGTCGCAGAACTGATGAAGTCCTTCCTCAACCGCGGTGAAAGGCCGCAGCTTTCCTTTTGGCGGGACAGCAACGGCGTCGAGGTCGATGTGCTGATCGAGAGGGCTGGGCGGATCATACCGCTCGAGATCAAATCGGGCAAGACCGCCACGCGTGAGTTCTTTTCCAGCATCGATAAATGGACGGCCCTGGCAGGTAATATAGCCACAGACCCGACGCTCGTCTATGGCGGCGGGAAGAGCTACCGCCTGAAAGGCAAACGGGTTGTCAGCTGGAGGGAAATCGGGCCGGAGCTGCTCGGCATACCGGCCTCCTGAAGCGGGTGGTCCCAGCTAGCCGCAAAGCCTTCGGGACCGCGCGCTTCGAAAGGCCGGAAGGGGAGCGGATCATCAGCGACATTTTCCGCTCACGCTTTCCTTACAGGGAGGGCGCTCTTCTCTCTCGCCTGGAACGGCGAGCAAGCAGGCTCCAACAGGCTAGACCGGCGGCGAGCAGTGCCATGAGCACGAGGCCATAACCGGTCATCGTGGGGACAGGCACAGCGGGAGAGGTGGTTGACCCTGCCAAAGCGAAAGGCAGCCCCCAAAGTGCCATGAGATCGGGGTTCGTACAGGGGTTGATCGTCACCTCGATCGCGCCGTTTCGGTAGGTTTGAGATGAACACAGGCGCCAGCCGGAGCATCCGCAGTAATAGATCTTGTCGCCTGGTTGGGCGGGGCTGAATGTTATTTTGACCTCTTCCAATTCGAGCACATCGTCAAAGTGTACGTCCCAGTAGCTTTGGGCGTTTGGCAGAGGACCGCTGCACGGATTGCTGGTGTATTCGGCAGTCGTGACGTAGTGAGACAAGGTATGCAGCAGGCTCTTGACCGATACTTTGGCAATCCCGGGAGTCGTGTCCTCGGTGCTGCCGGAGCCGATAATCTCCGCGGTGTGAACGTCATCCACGCCGCCAGGAGTGCCCTCCGGGATGAAAAAGACAGCCACCCCGTTCCGGACACCGCATACCCGTGCGATGACGGTCGCCACGAGCGTGTCTCCGCTCGCCTCGGAGGTCAGAACCGCGGTAGCGACACCGTTGACCGTGGTGGTTGTAATGGATGGTGAAGCAAAGGAGCCATGATCCGTCGTAAAGGTTACGCTCGTCCCATCCGGCACCCGGATACCGTCGCCGTGAGTCACGAGGGCCGTGATGGTTGCAGTGGACGACCCGTCGGCGGAGATGACCGTCTTGTCGGTCTCCACCGCGACCGCGAGCTCCGTGAGGCGGATCAGCTCCCATCCCCCATGGGGGATGACGGATGTATCCGCCAGCAGGTTAGCGACATTCGCTGTGCCGATGTATAGACCGTCATCGACGAGCATGTTGCGGAGCCCATATGCAGCATAGTTCCCCAGGCCGTTCAGGCTTTCGGGCAGGGCGTGTGCATCGGACCGGGAGAACCGCCACAGATCGGCACCAAGAAACATCTTCAACAGGTCCGCGTTCTGTTCGATCTCAGGATGGTCTGCAAGGAACCCTTCGACAAAGTCCGTGACCTTCTCCCTGCATTCCTCGCAGTCATCAAAGATGGTATCGAACAACATTTTGCCGACATCATAAGCCATGAAACTCCAATCCATGGTCCCGACGTACAACTGGCCGCCATAGGCTTCCATGGTCCAGGTGTAGCTGTTGAATATATTGCCAAAGCCCGAAAGGCCATAGAGCACGGGGCCGGTCCGGTTGGGCTGAAGGCTCCACGTCTTGTCCTCAGGTGAATAGGCCGGCAGCATGTCAAGACCGTTGACCACCTCTATCACAGGGTTATCGGGGAAACCTTTTGCGCGGAAGATACTGATATTCCGCCAGCTTCCAAGAAACGCGAGAATAAGGTCCTCGGTCTCGGTCGGTTCATAGACCATCATATGGGTGAGAAAGGAAACCAGAGGGAAATTGATGGTGCCCCAGTAGACATAGCCATCGTAGGCGGTCATGGCGCCCATGAAGTAGGCTCTGGCCAGGACAGGGTCGGGCTCATAGTTCTCGGCACCCCAGATCTTGGTCCAACTCTCCATATCCGCACCGGTGAGGCCTCCAGGCGGTATCGACGGACTCATGTAGATGCCGGATATCGCCTCATCGGTCGGAGTGGCCCATGTGCTTACAAACAGGCGCCCGTCCAGAACGGTCAACTCCGCTCCTTCTGCATCCAGACGGCCGACTTCCTCGAACTTCAGGAGTTCGTTGATGTCGGTCGAATTGGAATTTCCGATCCACTTGAGTACCCGCCCCTTTCCATCTTTGGATCTGACGGCCGAGTAAAGGCAATCGCCGAACACGATCCACTTCCGGATATCCAGATACTCCGGAAACGCCTTGGACCCAAGGTATTCGCCTGTGTCGGCCTTGAACGCGAACAGGTTGATGGCGGCGTATTCGACGAGGCTCGGGTCACCCTGAAAAAAACTCGCGATGAGGTTGGGGCCGCCCAGGATCACGATATTGCCGAGTGCGCCGGAGGCGCGGATACCGAGAGTGTCCTGGACCAGCGGGTCGTTGGGGGTCTTGTCGGTTCTAAGCTTGGTTTGGGTGTTGTAAACGAAAATTTTCGGCGGCCGCCAGTCGCCGAGCGAATCAGGAAGCTTGGGTAGGTTTGGATTGGTCGGGACGAATTGATCTCTGAATGAACTGAATCCGAATTCGCAAACGAAAGACTCAGTCTTCAGAGCGAAATCCTCGATGGGAATCATCTGGTTGATGGTTGCGATATAGGTTCCCAGAACAGTGCAGAACTGATTGGCACTGGTCCCGAACCAGATGTCCGGCCCGCTCTTGACCATGCTGAAGAGATAAGCCTGGTTCAGTTTGGGTTGACCTTCGCCGCAGGGAGGCCCGGCAGGGTAAGGGACGCCGACATCCTTGAAGCATTCATCCTGATCCGAGGTTGCAAGGACTTCTTTATGCATGGTCAGAGTACAATCGGGGGCAGTGAATTCCTTGTTGAAAAGAGAGTTCCAGAATTCGATGATTTCTTCTTGAAGCATCGTCTCGCAATAGGCCCTGGAAGATGACAGAATAAAAAGCAAGAAGAACAGAACGGAAACAAGAAATTTCACCGACATGTTTTTCCCCCACCCTGCTGTTTTGACTAAACGAGCCCCAAAAAATTTCGCTTACAACTGCAGCTTCCGATAGCAGATACTTTTCATCAAGTCAAATAAAAATTGTCCTATAAGTGAAACTTAAACAATCTTATCAGACATCGCTACTTCTCCTGTAAGCAAACATTTCAACCATGCGAAACCCTTTGATCGAGCAGCTCAAGTATCCTGAAGATTACTGGGAGATGAGCGCACGCTTTCCAGGAGGCGGGCCACCGTCTCACGCCCGGTTTTGCAGCGCCGCTCGCACCTTCTGCATCAGCCCGCGGTTGGAGAAGGGCTTCTGAATGAAATGCACGCCGGCATTCAATACGCCGTGGTGGGCGATCACGTTGGCGGTGTAGCCGGACATGAACAGGACTTTCAGGTCCGGGTGCAGGGCCTGAAGCTTTCGGGCAAGGTCCCGGCCGTTCATCTCGGGCATGACGACGTCCGTGATGAGGATCTGGATTCCCCCTCCATACGTTTCGGCAAGGGCCAAGGCCCGGAGGGGGCCGGATGCCGTCAGCACCCTGTAACCCGCCTCATCGAGGATCCTTGCGGCCAATTCCAGGATGGGGGCCTCATCCTCGACGATCAACACGGTCTCCCCGCGCCCGCGGGGGGCATTTTCCTCATCGGAAGGGGCGTCCAGCTCGGTCTCCCCTCGGTAACGCAACAGATATATCTTGAAGGCTGTGCCCTTGCCCGACTCGCTGTACACGTTGATGAACCCTTCGTTCTGCTTGACGATGCCATAGACCGTCGCGAGCCCCAGACCGGTCCCCTCTCCCACCCCTTTGGTGGTGAAAAACGGCTCGAACAGGTTGTCGAGCGTCTGCCGGTCCATCCCCCTGCCGTCGTCGCTCACGGCCAGCAGGACGAAGTCCCCCGGCATGAACCCCGGATGCTCGGCGCAGTACGCCTCGTCGAACCGCACACGGCCCGTCTCGATGGTCACCTTGCCAACATCCCCGATGGCATCCCGGGCATTTACAAGGAGGTTCGCGAGGATCTGATCGAGTTGGGATGGATCCATATGGACATAGTGCCTGCCGGGGGCGGGCTGCCAGGACAGGTCGATGTCCTCCCCGATCAGCCGGCGCAGCATCTTGAGCATCCCCTCGACGGTGTCGTTCAAATCGATCACCCGCGGGCTGATGGTCTGACGCCGCGCAAAGGCCAGAAGCTGCCGGGTGATGTTCGCTGAGCGCCGCGCCGCTCGCAGGATCTCCTCGAGGTCGGCACGCAACGGGTCGCCAGGCGCGGTCTTCTCCATGCCAAGTTCGGCGAACCCACTGATCACACTCAGCATGTTGTTGTAGTCATGCGCAACGCCGCCCGCCAGGCGCCCAACGGACTCCATCTTCTGGGCCTGCACCAGTTGGGCGTGCAGCCTTTCCCGCTCCGCCTCGTGTTTCTTCCGCTCCGAGATGTCGCGCGCCACCCCCTGTAGGGCGATCGGCCTGCCGTCCGCATCCATCACGAAATCCGACCGCATCTCGAGGGGGACGCCCTTCCCGTCTTTGTTCAGCATTTCGGTCTCGAAAAGGACCGGGGTCGCCTCGGGCAAACGCTGGAGGGCTTCCGTTACCAGCCCTGACATCTGCTCGAAGCGCTCCTGCGAGCAGTGCTCGCTCAAACGGCTGCCGATCCACTCGTCGGGCTTGAACCCCATCATCTTCTCTATCGCCGGATTGATGTAGGTGAAAACGAGGTCCATGTCCATCATCCAGATGCAGTCAGCCGTATTCTCGGCGAGCAGCCTGTATTTCGCCTCCCTTTCCAGCAGTTCCTGCTCGGCCATCACCCGCTCGGTGATAACCTCGGTATAGACGATGAGGCCCCCGATCGATCCGTCGGCCTCATACCACGGACGGCACTCCCAGCGCGTCCAGTCGACCGAACCGTCGGCCCGGTGGTAAGGATCACGGTCTGCGCGCAGGACCTCGCCCGCCAGGACGCGCTGGTGGACATCCCGCCACTTCTGCGGCAGATCCGGGAACACCTCGTAATGATGGCGGCCGATCACATCGCGGTCCTTCACGCGATACTGGTCCAGATAGCTCTGACTGACATAGAGATACCGTAAATTCCGGTCATGAACCGCAACAGCGCTGTTGGCATGGTCGATGATATAACGCAGGAGATCGCGGGAATGGATCAGCGCCTCTTCCGCCTGCTTCCGCTCGGTGACGTCGATCGACACCGCCATGATCTTCTTTTCGCCATTGATGAGGATGGGGCCTAGGTGGACATACTCCCAGAAGAGTTCGCCCGAAGCCTTGCTGTTCAGCCATTCGAACTGCTGAGGGCCTTCCCGGTCGGCCTTCCGAATCCAGGCCAACGCGTTATCGAAGGCATAAGGAGGCTCCAACCAGAATGCATTGTCCCTCAGTTCCTCCAGGGAAGAAAATCCATACGAAGCCCAGGCCCGGGCATTGGCGTCGAGAATCGCCCCGGTCTCCGGGTCATGAACGATGATTGAAACCGGAGAATTCATGAAAAGCGATTGGAACTGCGCACTCTTTTGCTCCATCCGCCGGCTGGAGCGGCGGAGCGCTCCGGCCCCCGCCCACAGGCCGAGGAGCCCGAGGCCGCCTATGATGCCGTGGGCCATGAGGAGCGACCGGTGCTGCTCGGCACCCGCCAACTTGTAGGCCGCCAGCGGCGCAGAAATGCTGATGCCGCCGCGGATGTCCCCTACTTCATAGCCCTGGTGCCCGTGGCACTTCAGGCAAGAGGTCTCGGTGACAAACGGCCTCATGTACCGGATATAGGACTGCCCGTCGATGCTTTCGACCGACAAGGCCTCCTTCTCACCACCGGCGAAAGACAAGAGCATCTCCGCCTCCCATGCATCCGGGGCGTTCTCCGGACGGAGCGGATCGAGGCTCGTGATGTGCCCGACCAATCCGTATTGTTCGAAGCCCAGTTCGTGAACCTGTCGGGTCATGTAGGCGGGATTCACCAGCGTGAGGCGCTTGCCGCCGGTGGTGGTCACATCCCTGTCCGGGATAAAGCTCAGATACGGGTTCGGAGGCGTTCTGTCCGTAGGGGGGACATATACACCACCGTGCATTGCAGCCCATCTCCGATAAACGACATCCTTGTTGAAGGAACTCACGACCTCCGACTGCGCGAGGCGCATGAGAGAGCGGTTCATCTGGCCCCAGTTGAAGGCGAGGGACGCTCCGAGGGCGAACACCCAGCAGATGCCGAGGGCCCAGATGACACGGGTCGCCGTCTTCTTCGAATTGGAAGGAACAGCATCGGTGTGTTGCATACCGTTTGCCTTTATTGCCGGTGTGGCGCCGAAAGGGCCTGAAAACGCCCGAGGTCCATTGGTTTGGTTTCTCGTCTACGTCCTTGGCGACCCGCTCTGTTCCGTTTGCACCTAAAAGTCGAAGATTCGATAAAAGTCGGAGATTCGATTCTTTTTTTCCTTTTTATCTCAGTAGGCGGAAGATATCAACCTCCAAGGCATGGGAATGTGTTGCGAGAGGGCGCGCTGCACCCGGGCTTTTTGGGGGTCCAGCACGATGGATCCCGTAGTGTTTTGATATGATCTGTCATAAACGGATAGTTTTGTAGTGTACACTATTTTCCCGACAGCACAACGTGGCGGTTACCTGTTTGAATGTTCAAGCAAGAGAGCATAATTTGAAATTTTTTCTTGATCAGGCCTTCGATATCTGCTAATGGAAAGTGAAACTCACTTCATAATTTCATTCAACGCAGAAAAAGCCAACCCCCTTTCAACATGGGGACGGAAAGCTACGGATCTCTATGAGACAGCCGAGTTGCCTGCGCAGGGGGGCGGTTTGGCTATTTTCGCCTGCCTAACTCCTTCTGAAATATTTAGATAAAAACTGTTGGCCTGAGGAATCAGTTCGATCATCCTTGGAGGAGTGCATTGTCCGTGTCAGGGGAAGGGGTGTAGGCCTCTGACGCTGCCTGTTGAACGAAGCTTTAGCGCTATTCAGTAAAAGCCGAACCTGCCGCAAGGCCGGGGCGGAAAGTTACGGGTCTTTCAAGACCGCCGGACTGCCTGAATGCATCATTCAGGCAGTCTTTTTTTTGGGGGGGCAGCGTTCTCGTGCAATTTTGCTGAAAATTCAAGCACAAACATGGACCTCAGATGATAAGGCTGACTCAGTCAACGTTTTTTCGGCGATAAATCCAAATTTCCACTGAGCAGCCATGCGTTTTTTTGGTGTTGGATGGATGGGAGTTTGGTGTCATTTTGGCGTTTTAAAGCTGAGGAGGAAGGTCATGAAAAAATGGTTTGCCGTGCATTTTGCGTCAAGGATGTGGAGGGCGATTTTCGCGACGGCTTTTCTGTCGTGGTGTTTTGCTGCGAATGCTTCCGTTTGGGCCGCCAACCCGGCGCCGGTGCAGCTCTTTTACGTCCCCATACCGGAGGACCAGTTGCTGACTGCTCTCCAATCTCTTCAATCCACTGGGGACGAACCGGAGAACCCGGTTCAAACTTACGTCTCCATCGCCGCGATTGCCGACAACACGCTGATTTATTATGACCAGTGGGAAAACGGCTACGATCTGGACATCGCCAATCCCACCAACGTCTACAACGCCGGAAACTTAGGCGGCACCCAGATCTGGGGGGACAACGATCCATCGAACGGCATAGCTCCCGGGTTTGCAGTCGACAAGATCGATGCCGGAGATGTAATCATCCTGAACAACGCTATCACGACGAGCGACCTCGCCGCGATCGACTTCGACGGACGCGACAAGATTGCAGCGACTAAAACGATCGCCGTCAGCCGCGCCGGCTGGGCATCGGGAAGCCAAACCCTGCTCGCCGGAGCCAATGAAGTCTTTGACACCAGCAACTGGGGTACGGAATACCGGGTGCCTGTAGGCGAGGACATCCCCAGTAATCAGATGTACGACATGTTCCAGTACACGGGCATGACCATTATGGCCGGTCCGGGAGGCGCGGTCGTCGAACTGGATATCGACGACGACGGAAGCATTGAAGCCACTGTGTCACTTGCTGAAGGGCAGGGCCATCTCATCGACGGCGGCATCAACGTGGGAGGCAGGGTCGTATCGAACCGCCCGGTGCAAATCGATCTGATTACAGGTGATATAAACGGCAGTTACGAAGCCCGCTTTTATCGCCTTCTCCCTGTCGCCTTGTGGTCCAGCAGTTCCTACACGCCGGTTTCAACGCCCTCTAGCGTCTCGGATTACAGTGGCACCGGTACTACCGTCTGGCTCTACAACCCTCACGGCCTCGATATCACCGTCCGATACCAAAGACGATCCGGGGGCAGCCTGACTACCAGCGACCTCACTGTTCCGGCAGGCGAATACCTCAAGCAGGTCATCCCCAACGGCACCGGCGCCCACTTTTATACCGATTCGGACGAAGTATTCTACGCCCTGACAACGATCGATTCCACCGATAACCTTAACGGCGGCATCGGCCGCTCCGGCAACCGGGTATGGGATTGGGGGTTCACGCTCGTGCCGGAGGATTCCCTCACCCCACAGGTCCTGATCGGCCTGGGGATCGGCCGCGACCCCACTTCAAGCCAGGCTCCAACTGAAAACGGCAGCCCGATCTGGGTGACGCCGGTCGGAAACGGCGACACACCGGTCACCATTTTCATCGACTTCGATGCGAACCCCACGACTGGGCCGAACATCGACCCGAACGGCAATCAATATGATGCCAGCATCACACTCACGGAACTTCAAACAGCCAAAATATACGATTCCGACGGCGACCAGACCCGGACCCTCGTCTACACCTTCGAGCCAGGGGTCAAGCTGGCGGCCGCCTGGGGTGAGGACCCGCTCGAGGCCAGCGTTAGTCAGCCGGGCCTGGACATGGGCACCGGGATACCGCCCTTGCCGCTTTTCGATGTCAGCAAGAGTGCTGCCCTGGAGACCGACAATGACCAGGACGGTTTCATCAGCCCGGGCGATGTCCTGAAATACACCATCCTCATCACGAACATCAGCCGCGCGCCTGTTCCGGATATCCTGCTGATCGACAATCTGCCGCTGGACACGACGTATGTGGCCGGCAGCACCTTTTTCAAGAACGCCTCGGAAGTTACGAATCCAATCCCCGATGATGGAGTCGGAACGGCATTTCCGCTGGATGAAGGCGGCCGGATTCTCGACGATGTCACAGCCCTTATCGTCGGGGGCTCCTACGAAGTCACATTCAAGGTTCTAATCGACAGTTTTGAAAATTTGGGTTCCGAAACCTCGGAAATCATCAACACCGGTCTGGCCAGCGCCGTCGGCACCAAGGTCAGGTTCGAGGCGAGGACCCCCTTGTTCGGGCGCCTCGGAAACTTCGTATGGAGCGACACGAACGGCAACGGACTGCAGGACGTCGGCGAAGCAGGCGTGAACGGCCTCACCGTCCGACTGCTCGATGCGGGGGAAAACCTTATCGCCACGGCCCTCACCGCCGATGACGGAGGTGGAAACCCCGGCTACTATGAATTCAAGGGCCTGTTGACGGGCAACTACATCGTAGAATTTGCGGCTCCGAACGGATGCCTCTTCACCACCAAGAACGCCGATGGGTCAGGTATCGACGGCGCTTTCAACTCGGATGCCAATCCTTCGAACGGCCGGACCGATCTGTTTTTCCTGAAACCCGGACAGAACAACCCCAATATCGATGCCGGGATCATCTGCCCCGCCCCCGGTTTGACGCTGGATAAGACCACCACCACGGCCTCCTATGACGGGGCAGGCGATATCATCTCTTACCAATACAAGCTCACCAACAGCGGGAATGTCCCGCTCCAGCCTCCCTATGCCGTGTTGGACAACAAGGTCACCGTCACCTGTCCACAGACCCCCGATCCACTCGCTCCGGGCGCGTTTCTCACCTGCACGGCTCAATACGCCGTCTCGCAAGCCGACCTCGACCTCGGGTCCGTCACCAATACAGCCACTGCGAGCGCCACTTACGGCGACAGCCCCGTCACCTCCAACCAAGACCAGGTGACCGTACCCGGTATAAGGACCCCGGGCATCGAACTGCAAAAGACCGGAACCCTCCAGGACAACGACGGCACCCCGGGCGTGAGCGCCGGTGACACCATCTCCTACACCTTCTCCGTCAAAAACACCGGCAACGTCACCCTGACCAACGTCACGATCACCGACCCGAAGATCACCGTCTCCGGCGGACCCATCGCCTCCCTGGCTCCGGGCGTAACCGACTCCACGACTTTTACGGGATCCTACACCCTGACCCAGACCGACATCAACGCCGGCACCTTCACCAACATCGCCACGGCTACGGGCACCCCGCCAAGCGGTGGAAACGTCACCGACACCGATGAC
>NZ_AULM01000061.1 GCF_000422285.1 Desulfatiglans anilini DSM 4660 | reverse complement strand
CATACCATTCGGACATCCTGCGTTTGCTCATGGGGGCAATGGCGCGATTGATCACGGCATAAAGCATCAGTTCCCCGGTGGAAGGCCCCTGCCTCTTCCTTTTTGCAGGGACGACGTCGTCGACAATGCCGGCGAGGTCCAAAGGCTTGTCGATTTCAAGCAGGGCAAAAAGCGATCCGAACTCTTTGGAGGAAATCCGGCTGGGGAATCCGCTCTCTTTGGCCATAAAGACGGAGAGGATTTTGTCGGCAGAGCCGAGATACACCTGGTTGACAAAGGGGGCCGGGCGTGGGAGACGCAGCCGCCCGGGGGCCAATTCGAGGCCGCCCGGCAGCATTCGTCCAGGGAGGCTGTCGCTCCAGGAGCGACAGCCCTCATGGTCGAAGCATCGCCCGCCCCACCCTGGGCGTCAGGGTTGTTTTTCCTTGTGGCTGCGCATCGTTGCAGCCGCTTCCCGGATCTCCACCAGGTCCTTTTTCATCTTCGCATACCCGTACCAGGTGGAATAGTCGTAATTCAGGTGGAAGGCTCCCTGGAAGGTCTTCATGCGATGGTCCATGAACATCTCGTAGAGGAGCTGTTCCACCTTCGTATTGACGTCATAGAACGTCAGCAGGTCCGGATAGGCCGGAGCCCCCTCCTTCCGCGGAATGATTCCGTCTTCATAAAGGCCCGCAACGATCTCGATGGCCTCGGCGAAAAGCTTGTCGGCCTCCTTCACCATCTGGTCCGCGTTCTTCATGTTGTGGGAAACGAAGTTCGGGGTGTGGCACTGGTTGCAGACTTTGACATAGCGCTGCCGTTCGGCCTCGAACTCCTCCTTGCTCAACCGGGCCACCTTGCCGGCCTTGACGACCTCCAGCCGCGCCGTCGGATTGCCTTCGGGATCCAGCACCCCCAGCCCCTTCAGGATGGTCGCCCTGTAGCCCATCCACTCGGCGTCGTCCTCAGGCAGCCGGACCGCCAGGAAACCCCAGGCCGAGAAGACCCGGTGATCCCCGCCAGGCATGTGGCATGTCTGGCAGCGGGGCGCGCGATCCTTGTTCGCGGGATCGACCACCCGGTTGACGAGGTAGGTCACACCGTGCTTCGCCCCGGAATACATCTCCCACTGGGCGTGGTCGAAGCCCATGTGGCAGGTCTTGCAGGCTTCCGGTTCGGCCTTCTCGCGCTTGGAGAACGCTTGGCGGGTGTGGCAGTTCTGACAGTCCATCCCATAGGGATAGTACTTTCTCTTGTCGCTCTCCCGGACACTCTGGTCTTTCAAGCCCAGGGTATGGCACCCGCCGCATCCCTTCTGGCCCTCCACGAAGGCGGCGGGCTGCATGTGGGTGTACGGCATGGCCTCGAGCGCGATCAGCCCGAGCGCATGCTTCCCGGACAGGTACTGCTTGGCCTGCTCCTCGTGGCATGCCTGGCACGTCGCGATCGTGGGCAGCTGGACCTTGTCGACGTCCTGGTCGCTCTGATGGGCGGACCCGTGGCAGCTGGTGCAATCCATGGTCTCGGCCATCTTGCCCCGATTGAAATCCTGGACCTGCAGTGGCGAGATCTTGACGTGGCATTCCTCGCACTTGGAAGGCTTGGCCGCCGCCGGCCCGATGTTCCAAAAGACAAGCAGGACGGCCGCCAACGAGATCGGAATCAGCTTGCCCATGACCTTTTTCCTCCTTGATTGAAAGATTCGGGGTTCTTTCCCCGCCGGCACGGACAGAGGTCTCACCCTTCGCCGCCTGTCCCGGCCTGCCATATCTCCACCCGGTGCCCTTCGGGATCAACCAGATAGAACACCCGCGCATCCCAGGGATGGCGCCGAAGCGCCGTCGGTTTCAAGCCGGCCCTCTCGGCATATTCCCGGACGCCTTCGATGTCATCGACCTCCAAGGCGAGGGTGATGCCGAGCCCCCTCGAACTCTTCACGGACGACCGCCGTTCGTCTGCAACGCTGAGCCGCGCCCCCTGGGTCAACTCGAACTCCACGAACCAGTCGTTTGAAAAGCGGACGGGCAGATGCAGCCGGTCCCTGTAGAACCGCACCGTCTCCTCCCACTCCCGGCAATACAGAATCGTATTCGCACTCTTCATAAGCTTCTGGAGCGTCCGCTGCGAGCCCCTGGACTCAAGATGTCCGCCGCAGAGACAGGGCGCCATTTCGGTGATTTACGGACGGCCCTCTTCCGGCTTCCCGGCACGAGGAAACCTGGGCGAATGTCAGGATCCCTTTCCAACCTGGGTGTCGGCGTTGCGCCTCCCCTTGGTTTTGGCTTTCGGATTTTCAATGGACGTTGCCAGGCTGACGGCATGCAGCCTTGGCCCTCATTCCCTCAGGCTCGACCTTTGTATTTTTCCAGTAGGACCCTTGGGCAGTTGGTTCACAAACTCGATCCAGCGGGGATGGTTGTGCGGGGCCAACCTGTCTTCCGCCCAGCGTCTCATATCATCCGCGAGACCTGACGACGCTTCTGCCCCTTCGCGCAAGACGACGAACGCCTTGGGTTTGATCAGCCCCTTTTCATCCATGTACCCGACAACCGCAACTTCTCGGACATCGGCATGCCCTGCGATACAGCTTTCCACCTCGATCGGAGAAACCCAGGCATCCCCTACCTTCAACATGTCGTCGGCGCGCCCGGCGCACCAGAAGTACCCGTCGGCATCTTCGCGGTATTTGTCGCCCGTGTTGATCCATTCGCCCTGCATGGTGGCGAGTGTTTTTTCACGCCCCCGCCAATACTGCTGCGCAGCCGTCTGACCTTTGACCAGGAGCGTTCCGATCTCCCCCTTGGGCACCTCTTTTCCTCGATCATCGACCAATTTCAGTTCATAGCCCGGAACGGGCTTCCCTGAAGAGCCCGGCCGCACCTCCCCGGGGCGGTTGCAGATGAATATGTGGACAAGCTCGCTGGTCCCGATGCCGTCCAGGATCTCTATGCCGAAACGCTCCTTCCAACGGCGATAAATCTCAACCGGGAGTGCTTCGCCGGCCGAAACGCAGATGCGGACAGAGGAAAGTTCGTGCGCTGCATCGGCCTGGGAGCCGGCCCCCTTCTCCTTGTCCCGCTTTTCCAGATAATCAAGCAATTCGGCATAATGGGTAGGGATGTCGAAGAAGACCGTCGGGCGGAAGCGCTGGATGAGACGAAAGACATTTTCAGGCGTGGGGGTCTCGGAATTCAAGACAACGGAGGCGCCGACGCCGAATGGGAGATAACAGGAATTGCCGAGTCCATACGCATGAAAGAGCCTTGCCGCTGAAAGCACCGTATCCTTCTCGGTCAGTCCGATGACACCCTGGGCGAAGCCTTCGGTGGCGGCAACCATGTCGTAGTGGGAATGGATAGCCCCCTTTGGCAGCCCTGTGGACCCCGAGCTGTAAAGCCAGAACCCCACATCGTCTCTGGTGGTGTATTCCGTCGCGGCCTCGGCCGGCGCATGCCGGTACTTCTGCCTGAAAGGGATGTGGGCCCCTTCTGTCTCCGATATCACGACGAGGTCCCGGAGATAGGGTAGGTTGCCCTGGATATGGGTGACCACAGGAAGCAATTCCTCTGATATGACAAGGAGTTTGGCGCGGCTATCGTTGAGGAAATAGGCGTAATCCTCAGAGCCGAGCGTTGTGTTGACAGGGATAGGCACGGCCCCGATCTTGATCGCGCCCCAGAATGCCGCATAAAACTGAGGCACATCGAGCAGGAGTATAAGTACGCGGTCGTCCACCCTCAAGCCGCATTCACGGAGGGCATTGGCCGACTTGTTTGTCATTTTCTGAATGTCGTTATAGGTGTAATTGCGATGTTCCGTATACACAGCCACCTTGTGACCACGGCCCTGACGAACATTGCGATCGACAAAGTAGTCGGCGGCGTTGAAGAAATCCTGCGATGTCCCGTGAGCCATTGATGCCTCCTTTTCGAGAGCCTGTCTGACACCCATCGACTGACCAAAACCGGCGATGGCAGGCTTGTTTCCATCGCCCTATCCGACTACCTCAATTTATACCGCTGGATCTTGCCGGTGGCGCTCTTCGGCAGCACCTCCACGAACTCGACCCAGCGGGGATATTTGTACTTGGCGATCCTGTCGAGGACCCACTGCTTGATCTCCTTTTCAAGCTCTTCCGACGGATGATACCCTTCTCTCAGCACGACGAATGCCTTGGGTTTGACAAGGCCCTTCTCATCGGCCTTTCCCACAACGGCCACCTCCCCAACCCCGGGATGCTCGATGATGCAGTTTTCCACCTCCACCGGGGAAACCCATATGCCGCCGACCTTCAGCATGTCGTCGCCGCGGCCGGCGCACCAGAAGTAACCGTCGGGATCTTCATAATATTTGTCCCCCGTGTTGATCCACTCCCCCTGCATGGTGGAGAGCGTCTTCTGCCGTTTCCGCCAATACTGCTGAGCAGCGGTCCCGCCTTTGACCAGGAGGGTGCCGATCTCGCCCTTTTGGACCGCCTCTCCCCGATCGTCAACCAATTTCACCTCATATCCGGGCACAGGCTTCCCGCTGGACCCGGGCCGTACATCGCCCGGTCGATTGCAGATGAAGATGTGGAGAAGCTCGGTTGTCCCGATGCCATCGAGGATGTCGATGCCGAAACGCTTCTTCCACCGGTGATAGAGTTCAGGCGGGAGGGCTTCCCCGGCCGAAAAGCAGATACGGACCGAAGACAACTCGTGAGCGGCATTGGGGTCGGGTGTGGCGCCGGTCTCCCTGTCCCGCTTCTCCAGATATTCGAGCATCTGACCGTAGAGTGTCGGAACCCCGAAAAAGACCGTGGGACGGAACCGTTCGATATGGTGGAACACATTTTCAGGCTTGGGGGCTTCAGCATTCAATACAACGGAGGCCCCGACGCCAAAGGGCAGGTAGCAAGAATTGCCCAGGCCGTAGGCGAAAAAGAGGCGGGCCGCGGAGAAGAGGATGTCATTCTCTGTCAAGCCGAGCACACGCTTGCCAAAGCCCTCCGTGGCCGTAACCATATCGTACTGGGAATGAATGGCGCCTTTGGGTGCGCCTGTGGAACCCGAGCTGTAGAGCCAGAAGCCGATATCGTCCTTGGTGGTGGATTCCGTCTTGGCCGTTGCAGGGGCATGACGGTACATCTGCTTGAAGGGGATGTGGGCGCCTTTGGTGTCCGATAGGATGATCAGGTCCCTGAGATACCGGAGGTCGCCCTCGATCTGGGATATGGAGGGGAACATCTGCTCTGAAATGACGAGGACCTTTGCCCTGCTGTCGTTGAGATAGTATTCATAATCCTCAGGAGAGAGCATGGTGTTGATGGGGATAGGAACGGCCCCGATCCGGATGGCCCCCCAAAAGATGGCATAGAACTGCGGAACATCGAGCATCAGGATCAGGATGCGATCGTCGACCATCACCCCGAGTTCACGGAACGCGTTGGCTGACTTGTTCGTCATTTTCTGTATGTCGTTGTACGTGTAGTTCCGATGCTCCGTATAGACAGCCACCTTATGGCCCAGGCCCCGACGGATATTCCGGTCGAGAAAGTAGTCCGTGGCGTTGAAGAATTCATGCGTCTTCACTTGAGTCATGGGCGCCCCCTTTTCAGATAAGGTCTGTCTGATTGCTGCCTGCCCCGATAATCTCAGGCCTATCACAGTGCCATAAGCGAGCATCCTTGAAGAGATTGAGGATCGAGCTGATCCTAGACCTATCCTTCAAGGAATATTCAAGATTTCCTTTTAATTCGGCGGTAGATGAACAACAGCAGGAAAGCCCCGGCCGCAGCCGTGATGATGCTGCCGATACTCAGGCCGCCTGTCGTGCCCAGCCCCAGAAAGGAGCCGATC
Source organism: Desulfatiglans anilini DSM 4660 (assembly GCF_000422285.1). NCBI lineage: Bacteria > Pseudomonadati > Thermodesulfobacteriota > Desulfobacteria > Desulfatiglandales > Desulfatiglandaceae > Desulfatiglans > Desulfatiglans anilini. The sequence goes on along the minus strand of NZ_AULM01000061.1, from coordinate 6,198 downwards.
CAGCCGCCTACGAACGCCCCGGCAATGCCCAGTAGAATGGTGACGATGATTCCCCCGCCGTCTCTGCCCGGCATGACCCATTTGGCAAGGGCGCCTGCGATCAAACCCAATATGATCCACGCTAAGATGCCCATCTGTCTTTTTCCCTATTTTTCAGCATAGTCGAATCGTTGGCGTTTCGAAACAAGGCTGGCCTCCTTGGATGCCGCCCTCCTTATCCTTCCACATCTTTTCCTTCATGTTCACATTCTTCAAGCTTTTTCAACGCTTCACTCTCATGCTCTTTTCTCTTTTTTAACGCTTCCCTCTCTCATATTCGCAGTTTTCAGATCAGAGAAAGATCTCGCGTTGATCCGCGATAAAATAAGCAGACACCAGGAACACACCCGAACTGCGATTTCCCGGGGGCTCTGTGAGCATTGGGACTGGAGGCAGCCGAACGGGCAGCTCGAAGGGGTGGTTTCGCGTGCGTTTCTGCTCGCACATAAGGAAACGACTCCTCTCCGGGCAGCGTTTGGATCCCACCAGGAGAATCACTCTGAGCGGTTGATTTGATCCGCCGATCTATGGCAACAATCCAGCCCAAATATGGACATTGAAAAAGGTGACAATTGCATTCCCTCGGTCAGGCTTGCCGCCTTCGCAAAACCAATTTTCCCGTGCTGGTAGAGGCAGTGCAGACTACCTTCCATGGACAGGGCACGGGGGCTCTCCTGGCTCGGTCAGCCTGCCGATTGATCCAGGCCCCTGGCCCTGCATGGGGCGAAGCATGTTTTAGTCGGATAAACTTTAATTATTTATTTATAAGCTAAAATAATCCAACGCAGCCACTCTAAAACCATATGTGCAGCCCTCTCACATGTCAATACAAAAGCCATTTCTGAGACGACTGTCAAAAGAGCTTCCAGAGCAAAAGCGTTGCCGCTTCTCATAAAGCGATATCCCTGCACGCGACCATCCGATTTCCATTGTCTCAGACACACTCCTTGCTGCGACCTTTATTAGTTTTTAGAATCAGGCCCTTTCCGACCTCTCCGCTCTTGCCGCTGCCCATCCGTATTTCTCTCCTGACCCTGTTGTTGATATCTACGCACATCGGATTCTTTACGTTGCGGCCCTTTGAATTGTTCCTCGCCGGACTTCCGCCGATATTCTTGCCGATTCATTTCACGGCGCTGAGGCTGCCTCTGCTGCACTTTCCATTGTTCATGTTTTCGTACCTCGGGTTTCCTCCGATATTCATATTCCCGCTTGTGCCTCACCTCCTGCCTCATTTGCGCAGGAAGAGGTTGGTACTTTTCGACCTCCCATTTCCTTTCTTTTTCCCAGTAGCGATGGGCGTTCCAATAACTCCAGTTCTGCTCAAGCTGATGGTGAGGAATCCGCCGATAGTTCCATCGGTGCCCCTTCCAATGACGGCCTTTGTAGAACTTTCTCCAATCTGGATCAATATCGTAATAAAAATCAGGGATGTATCGATAATAAGCCCAACCTCTGTCGAAATGGCGCGAGCGGTACCAGCGCCCTTCCCATAAACGCCACCACCAGCCGCGGCTGAAGAAGATCTCCACCTCCAGATCGGGAACCACATAGACGTCATATAGATACGAATCCGGTATGACGATGACTTCTATCGGCCCTGCATACACAATCACCGGGGGCAAAGGGATCCCGATCCTCACATTCACATCCGCCGCTAAGGCAGGGGCCGATACGGCCAAGGCAAGGAGCATTCCTACGCATAGAACATACTTCATGGTGTCGCCTCCTTCTTTTCAGATTACGGCTCAGACCCGTTCATCCCTCAGGCGCTGCATGGACAAATCCCTGGCAAAGCCTCCATCCCTCATCTGTTTCCACACGGATTCGGTTTTCAGCCGCAAATTAGTCTACCTTCATTTGTAGGGAGAAAATGTGGATGAATTGTGCAATATGCATGGGCAAAGGAGGGAAACCCCTATCGCACAGGGAACAAAATGAGGCGCTTCCATGGGACCATCCTTCTGAGCTGAAACCCAACCTCGGTTCCGGGTAGGTGGTCAAAGGGCAGCCGAAAAAGAGGCTGGCGAACCTTCCAAAAGACGTGGGGACGCGCGGAAAACTGGGGCTTCGTCGTCCTCCGGCTCGATGAACTGTTGGCTAGTGCCGATGAGCCATCCTACATTGAGACTGTGAACGCCCTCGAACAAATCGGAAAATGGAGCAATGCAGCTGTTGCTTACAGAACCGCTCTCCCGCGTTGGACGACGAGTTTCAGTGCAAACATGGGGTTGGGCAATAGCTACTCATGGTGCCAACGGATTTTTTTCCATCTCTTTGCGGCGCGCTTCTTCGGCTGCAGCGCCTGGAGGATGCCTTCGTCTCGTTGGCGACGCCAACAGGTCAGATCGAAGAGTAAAGCCCTTCACGGCGAAGCAGGGAGGCCACTTCTCCGGCTTCAGAGCACCGGTCGACCTATGCGAGGATCCGCGGCTTGTATTTGGCCGTAAAATTGCGCCGGCGTTTTTTTCCAATAAGCTCCGGGCCGGCTTCCTCAAGCTCTGGGTTTCTTCTTGGTGGGATTTGGGATATTTTTTCCATTGTGACCGTATATGACAAACCCATCATTTATCATGACGCCATCTCACAGAGAATGCTGAGCGGCTGAGCATTCACAAAAGGTCATTTTTTCGCTTTCTTTGGTCCCTGCGGGTTCCGCCCGCCCCCTAGCTCCGGGAGATGGCACCGGGATGAGCAACATCTTGAAAGGAGGACACGAATTATGGACAAAATCATTGGAGATTTTCTCGATCAACTCGACGTCGGCAGGAAACAGACCTACAAGAACCTGGCCCTTTACCCGCTCCTCTCCCCGTACAGCGCGGGCTTGGAATACCTCTTGCTGGATGAGGCACTGAGCGAAAGCCTGATCGAGGTGGTCGAGGTGAGCGAGGGCGGGTCGGTCCCGGAACTGAAGGTCGTGAACAAATCCGACATGCTGGTCCTCATTCTGGACGGCGAGGAACTGGTCGGCGCCAAACAAAACCGGATCGTCAACACCACCATCCTGGTGGATCGAAACAGCACCCTTGTGATCCCGGTGAGTTGTGTGGAGCATGGGAGGTGGTCCTATAACGCACCGGGGTTTCACACCCAGAACCGGATGATGTCGTCCAATCTCCGGGCCAGAAAGGCCGAGCAGGTGTCCTATTCAATCCGGTCCACCGGCGAATTCCGGTCAGACCAGGGAGCGATCTGGGACGGCATCGCCGAAAAGGCGGCGAGAAGGGATGTCTATTCCCCATCCGGCGCGATGGCCGCGATCTACGAGAAGGACAGGCCCTCCATCGATGAATATATCAAAGAGTTCCGGTTGATCGACTCACAGGTGGGAGCCGTTTTCATGATCAACGGAAAGGTTGCCGGAATGGATGCCTTTGGGAGGCCCGATACCTTTTCGAAGGTCTTCAAAAAGCTTCTGGAAAGCTATGCACTGGATGCCATCGATTGGTACAAGCCTGATGAAACGTCCAACGCCGTCAAGAGCGAGGTGACCAAGTTCAGAAAAGCCGCCACCTCTGCCTTCACCGAAGCCCATCCCGCCGTTGGTCTGGGCACTGACTACAGGCTTGAATCCACTCACGTGACGGGGTTCATCCTGGCTTTGGAGGATCAGATCCTCCATCTGTCAGTGTTTACAAGGGGAAATGGGAATAACAAGCAAAGGGATAGGTCCAGGATGGAGCGGTTTACGCAGAGGCGAAGAAATCGTACGTATTAACAGGTGGTTGTGGATATCCATACGTCCTTTTGATCCGGAAGCTGGCAAAGCGACACAGAGGGATGGAGAAAAAATGCCATGTTCTGTGCTCCGGAATGCTGGGGCGACAGGATCACCCACAGGGCCCCATTTTTCAGCCATGGGCCTTGTCGGTGCAATTTGGGTTGGCTTCTTCATGGCTCAAAACCTTACCCGCCCTACACTGAATTTTCAAAGGGGGCGTGTCTCACACACATTGAGACAAAATAATGTTTCATTTTAAGAGGCATTAGTGCCTCTTTTTAGGAGACATTTGATCTTAAGAAAATTAAACAGTGAAATAACATTATAACACTATTTCAATATGTTGCCCTTTTATTATTTAGCGGCATGCTATTTGCTTAGCTAAGAATTGTCGATGCTACAAACGTTTGTTTGTGGCGGTAGCCCTCCGCGATTCATTTTGGTGGAGGGGCCGTTTGAAAGAAATTCCGCCTTTGTGCTGTAAACTTTTTTACGGAGGGATGGATATGTACCTTCCCAGATTTGCATACGAAAGGCCAACCACGCTTCGGGATGCTTCGACCCTTTTAAGGGAAAATGCTTTCAAAAACGCCTTGCTTGGGGGGGGAACGGATCTATTACCCCGCATGAAGTACGGGTTGGCTGAGCCAGAGCGATTGATAAGCCTAAAGGGTCTGGAGGTCGCCCCTCCAAAAATCCTTTCCGAAGGAGAGCTAAGACTAAGTGGTGCCCTGACGCTGGCGGCTTTGGCGTCCTCCCCCGAAGTGGCTCAAAAAGCGCCGCTTCTCGCTAAGGCCGCCAGCAAGGTTGCCACCAAGGAAATCAGGAATGTTGCTACATTGGCGGGAAACCTCTGCCAGGACACGAGATGTTTGTATTTCAACCAGAGCCATACATTTCAGTTTGTAGAGCCGTGCTTCAAACGGGGAGGAGATTTCTGCTATTTCGTACCGAAGGGGAAAAAGTGCTGGGCTGTGTATATGTCGGATACCGCACCTGCCCTTATCTGCCTTGGTGCGAAGATTGAAGTCACCGGCAGCAAAGGCGCTACGATTATTGATCTTGAGAATCTTTACAGTGGCGATCCCAAACATCCTTTAAATATTAAACACGATGATATTGTTTCTGCCATCATTGTGCCTCGATCGCGAGGCAGCCAGGGCTGCGGCTTTTCAAAGTTGACAATGCGGGAGGGAATCGAATTCGCTGCGCTTAGCGTGGCTGTCCTTTTGGAGACCACTGATGATTTAAAGACTTGCAGTCGGGCGCGAATTACCCTTGGATCGGTATCTTCCGCTCCTGTACGCGGACTCAAAGGCGAATCTCTCCTTGAGGGCGAGAGCATCTCGAAACCTTTATTGAAAGACGTAGTTCGCGAAATATGTAAAGAAGTGAACGTAATCCCACACCATGGTTATTCGAGATCTTACATTGCTGGAATGCTGAAGATCGAAGCCCTGAATGCCCTGACCCGCGCAGTGAATCAGCTTACCGGCGGTCGATAACAGGAGTGCCTCATGAGAACGAAGCCATCGAAACGATTATTGGAAGTGACGATCAACGGAGAGACCTATGAGCTTGCCGTTGAGCCCCAGGAGACGCTGTCGGAAGTCCTGCGCAACCGGATCGGTTTGACGGGGGTCAAGGAAGGCTGCGGAACGGGCGAGTGCGGTTCCTGCACGGTGCTGGTGGAGGGGGAGCCGGTTCTGGGTTGCCTTCTGCTGGCGGTTGAATGCGAGAACAAGCGGGTCGAAACGATAGAAGGACAGGCCGAGGGCGGTGTTCTGACCCCTGTCCAGCAGGCCTTCCTCGAAAAGGGCGCCGTCCAGTGCGGGTTTTGCACCCCGGGCATGGTCCTGGCTTCGACGGCCTTGCTCAAACGGAACCCCCGGCCGAATGAGGAAGAGATTCAGGAGGCCTTGGAAGGACACCTGTGCCGTTGCACGGGCTACAACAAGATCATGGAGGCCGTGCTGCACGCGGCTTCTTCGACGGCCGACAAGCGCTGAGCCATCCCAAGGAGCAATGATCATGGGCGATCTGGAATATGTGGGAAAACGGATTCTAAGGAAGGACGGTCCTGAAAAAGTGACCGGGCAGGCCGTTTACACGGTGGATCTCCAGCTGAAGAACATGCTGGTGGGAAGGATCTTGAGGAGCCCTCACGCCCACGCGCGCATCGTTCGTATCGACACGACGCGTGCACGGCAGGTTCCCGGGGTCAAGGCGGTCATCACCGGCAAGGACACCCTGGGCATCAAGCATGGTTTCGTGGAGACCCCGAGGTATCCTGCGGATCAGTATCCTCTGGCCATGGACAAGGTGAGGTTCATCGGGGAGGAAGTAGCGGCGGTGGCTGCCACGGACGTCTATGCGGCGGACGAGGCCCTGCGGCTGATCGAGGTGGAATATGAGCCTCTTCCGGCTGTTTTTGA
>NZ_AULM01000060.1 GCF_000422285.1 Desulfatiglans anilini DSM 4660 | reverse complement strand
TCCATGGATGCCCTGCCGTTCGAGGAAGGTGAGTTCGACGTGATCTGGTCCGAAGGGGCCGTCTACAACATGGGCTTCGAGGCCGGGGTATCGGCCTGGAACCGATTCCTGAAGCCCGGCGGAAAGCTCGTCGTTTCCGAGATCACCTGGCTCAGTGCTGCGAGACCGGCGGAGCTCCAGTCCCATTGGGAGACCGAGTACCCGGAGATCGATCTCGCTTCGGCGAAGATTGGGTACCTCGAACGGCATGGCTACAGCCCCGAGGCCTACTTCGTTCTGCCGGTGCATTGCTGGCTCGAGAATTACTATCGCCCCCTTCAGCGCCGATTTGATGCGTTTCTTGAACGGCATGGGCGGAGCGAACAGGCCAAGGCCGTGGTCGATGCGGAACGGCTCGAAGTGGCCCTTTATGAAAAATACCGCGACTATTACGGCTACGGCGTCTATGTGGCCAAGAAGATGTAGGGCATGACGCGACCGGAGGGAGGATTGCCCCTCAGCCCGGATTGAAGGGAAGTAGGACGAACTCAGGTTTGCAAACAAGGATCTGAAAAAAAGAATCAAGCATTCCAGAGGGGACTCCACCTTCTGCTCAACAAGGTCCTGGAGGATGACCCGGACCTGGAGCGTTTTCCTCATGATCTCCACTGGGGCGTTTTTTCCGCCCGACCTGTCACAGCCGGCGTGCCCGGCGTCTTTGCCTGTTACCGCTTTCCCCCAGGGGGAGCGCAGTCGAAATCCCGGGAGTTGGGGGAATTGTGATGGTACTTTCTACCAGGGGGACCGGAAAAGGTCCTGACCACCAAGGGTGAAATTGACCGGCACATCGCCTCGAACCTGCGACCTCATGGCCATTCCCCCGGTCCCTCAAATTCAGGCGGGAAAGACTGAAGGCCATCGAGGCCCACATCCGAACCCGCGACCTCAGGATCCGCAAATCCGTCACCATGGCCCAGGTTGCAGGTGGGCAGGAAGCCAGCGATGGTCTGAAGCTGGTGGTATGGATAGATGTAAGAGATTCGGATGAATTCGAAGACAGCCGTTCAAACCTAAGCAACCTGAGCTCCGCAAAGGTCCGCCACGCGAGGCCAAGCCCCGACTAATGAGCTGTCGGAGTGACATTGGAGTTCTTACACCTTAAATCTCTCGAAAATTGGCCCGTATTTGGGTTCCACCTCACACCGCAAAAACTCCCTCTTCTACAAGACCCAACGCGGTGCCTATGTCGGGGATCTCTTCATGAGCCTCATCCACACCTGTTAAATTTCGTATGTGAACCCGCTCGACTACCTGTAATGGCTCCTCAAAAACACCAAAGTTGTGCAGACCTCCCCGCACACCTTCATGCCGTGGCATAGGCAGGATCAAAACCGCTAACCCCATCCCGGCGGGACGCCCCAACGGGCCTCCCGCCCTCCGCCTCATCCTAGCACGCTAAAAAAATTTACCTGTCGAAAATTTATTGGTCTCTGCAGCCCCGCCGAAAGGACACGGTGCACCTCAACACCCTGTTCCCCTAAAAAGACGCTCCATCACAAGTCCTATAACCGACTTGACATCAAATAAAACCTCATCCGTTTTATCGCATTTAAAATTTTGGTTCATAACCTAATTGAAGATCATCCCAACGGTTTCGAATTCTCTCCAAAGTATCAGGGTCTAGAAGCACAGGCATTGGTTTATGTTTCCATTCAAAGGGAGTGCATGCGTCCATAATGATCCGAGAAACAATTTGCCTAGAATCAATAGGTAAGGAAGGATCTAAAGAAGTTGAACGACCACGATTTATAATCTGTGTACTCCGCAGGGGATCATATCGGACGGAAAGAGACCACAATACTTGCTCCCAATCATCAGCAGCAATATCGTCTTCTACAATTATAACACCTTTCAAACCATAACTACCTGTTGTCGTAGAAATAACGGCAGTACCGACTTGCATCGAATGCCCAGGATAGAGCTGCTGGACGGAAACAACTGCCCAAAATCGTCCACTTGAAGATGCAGGTATATACACAGACTTAACCCCAGGTATTTTCATAGCTTCAAGGTCAGACCACAGGCTGGCAGTGCGATTCAACGATTGAATCATACAGACATCATTGATCGGTCTGCCCACAACACAAGCCCAAAAAATCGGATTATTTCTATGCAAAATCCTTTTAACGTTCAGAAAGACTTTAGGTGTTGGCTCACCGGAATAATATCCAGTATATTCCCCAAAAGGCCCCTCATTGATAAAATCATCCGGATCTATTTCCCCCTCAAGGACAATCTCGGCATGGGAAGGTAAATGAAGTCCACTAAAATCACTTTCTAAAACTTCAACTGCCTTACCACGCAGCGCTCCAACGACATCATATTCATTCACCTGGAAAGGAATCATGCTGCTGCCGACCAAAAATAGTAAAGGGTCGCCCCCTATAACAGCGGCAGCGGGCATTTTTTCTTTTCTCTGCTGGTACTTGCGAAGAATCAAATCCCCATGCTTCCCCTTGATCATTTGAACACCACACCGCTTACCATCATGAACCTGCATGCGATATGTGCCAAGATTCACCCAACCAGAATCAGGATCCTTCGTAATAAGGTAAACTGCGGTCCCAATAAATCTTCCACCATCAAGCGCGTTGAAAAAAGGTACCGGAAAATCATATAGATTAACATCATCACCCGAAACAATGTTTTCCATTATGGGCCCGTCGCGAACAATCGTAGGCGGAACCAACTTTTTTGTTGCCAACAGCATCCATTCTTTGGCGAGCCTTGCCATAGAATAGTGCGGTGGCTGTCCCAATGCAATGGCCATCCGCGATGGTGTAGTAAACGCACTTGTCAATACAGGAATTGAGTACCCCTGAACATTTTCAAAAAGTAAAGCCGAACCGCCAGCTTCCTCATTAACTTTGGCGATATGCGATAACTCCATATTCCAATCGACGACTGAGCTAATAGTTTTAAGTTGACCATGCTTTTCGCATTCACGAATAAATGAACGAAGATCATTCATATAACGAACCTCCAACAAAACGCTCCAAATCCAAAATATATGTAAAAAAATTTTAGCAAAATAGATTAAAACCATAAACTATGAGAAAGATTTCCTAAAACGTAGCAAGTTAGCTAATTTTATATACACGCAGCAGATCACCATCTACTCTCAGCCTATCTCCAGTCTTAATTTTCTGGGTTGCGTCACCCGTACCCACAACGGCAGGGATCCCATACTCTCGACTGACAATAACAGGATGTGAAAGAGAACCACCGCTGTCGCAAACGAGACCCTTGATAATGCCAAATAAAGGAGTCCATGTAGCACTTGTCATGGGACAAACCATAATTTCGCCCTTTTGCAGTTCATCAAAGAAACTCTCATCCCAAATAACGCGTGCGATCCCCTCAGTGATACCAGGGCTCCCAGCACCCCCCACACATAAGGCGCCGACATCTTCTGCTTTTTCTGTTGGTACAGAGATACTAACACTTAGTGTTGGATCTAACCGCAGCATGTTAGGGATGGCGTTAGCATCTCCCAAAAAGGCGGGAACCCCATCAGGCTTTTGCGTTAACTGCTTGTATCCGTTCCATTCATCTTTTCTCTCCTTAACAAGCGAGAGGTAGCGGCCTCTTTCTCTATTGCCGAGACTACTAATAATCTCATCACTAAAAAGCATGAATATATCATCAAGGGAATCGATTGCTCCATCCTCAACTAGCCGTCTGCCGCATTCGATAAAACACCGCCGTCCAAAAGCCATACGCTTGAATTCACCGTACCAGGCAGCTCCCTCACTCCAGTAATTAGCGGCGCGAGAGCAAAGAACTAATTTCTCCATCCAATTTCTTTGAGCTTCAGGAACCTTTTCGAGAAATTCAACTGTCAATGCGTCGCGCTCAGCAACCATCATATCGCGATCTTGATCGATCTTATGGATTCCGCCTATTTCAACATATCTTTTTATATCTGATATTAATAGGGACGGTTCGTCGTACCAGCCAGGTTCACAAAATTCATACATGCGTACCAACTTCCACTTGTTTTTTTCCAAGAAATCATTTAATCTATTAAGCCATTTTTGCCCAGCCTCGTTTCCTTCCATGGCTGGAATGACATCTTTATCGGGAAGTTTGAAATTCTCTTCTAATTTAAGTTCAATAGCAAGGCGAGCAAGTTCAGCAATACCACTGTTAGCCCGATAAAGAGGGTTGTCTGTACTGATTGTCAGTTTTGAATATAGAGGATCGGTAGGCTTCAGCCCAGTCAAATCTCCCGCTAATTGCTGAAAAAGTCCGGGTAAAGGCGTAATGGCGAACCAACCATCAAAATAATAGAAAATACTTTCCTTATGTAATTGAATAATGTCATGAACATGTGCAATAAGCTCTTCCCGTGACATTTCCTTAAGATTGAGCGAAACGAACGGAGCCATAATGGTGTCGAATTTCTTAAAGAGATTATTAGCATATGCAAATGGATCTTCAATAATAGCACCCAAAATCTTCCGATACTTTGCCTCACGCGCCGGAATTTCATCTTTCAAGGGAATGGCACGCGTAAGATATCCATGTCCCTTGTACAACTTCCAATAGTAACCTAATGTTGTTGGTAAAGAGATTTTACCGCATCCGCGCCGGATACCATCTACCATATATCCATACCAAAATTCGCAGTACAAAGGCGTCATCACGGGCTCGGTATGAGCTGGAGTACGAACCCAAACTGGATAATGTGCAAGATCAAAATCTGTAATTTCCCATGGCATATCTTTTCTTCCGTAATGCATCTTATCACCTCATAGCATAAATTGGATTTTTACCAAGAAGCCATAAAGAAAACATTTTACTTGCAATGTTAGGCAGTGATTTAAAAAGTAAATTCAGAAGCAAGCTAAATGTGCGATTCTGACTCTAGCTTTCTAAGTAAATCATTCTTTAGAACCTTCTTATCTAACTTCATATCGCTCACAAGTGGCATCTCATCAATTATTTCCAATCGCTCCGGTGTCTTATTTGCTGATAGTTGTTTCGATCTAAAAAATTCCTGCATCTCTGCGAACGAAAACGTTTCTCCCTTTTTAACAACAACATATGCGCAAGCTTTTTCTCCCATAATGTTATCAGGATACCCAATCACGGCAGCAGCTTCAATTTTAGGATTAGTAATTAAAATACTTTCAACTTCGGTGGGATAAATATTATAGCCACCGCGGATAATGCAATCCTTTTTTCTCCCTACGATATAAATGTTACCTTCCTCATCTTTTTTTGCCAAATCACCCATATTAAAATATCCGGAACCCCAAGCTTCTTGTGTCATTGCAGGATCTTTATAATATCCGCCTACGGATGTAGGACCACGAAAATGAACTGCACCAACCTCGCCTATTGACACTACGTTCCCATTATCATCAAGCAGTAAGACTTCATTTCCTGGATGGGGTTTTCCAACTGAAAACCGCCTCACCTCTAGCTGGTCATCAGCATCTACACTAGCAACAGATCCTGCATCCATACCGCCATAGTGGTTAATCACCATACAATTGAATTTTTTTTCAACATCATTTGCAACATGCGGGGGCAGAGGAGCACCAGAAACCTGAAAAACGCGTAATGAGGTCAAATCATATTTAGTATAATTAGGATTCTGAGACATCATAGCAAGTTGTGCAGGTACCATCATGGGAATAGAAATTTTTTCCTTTTCAATCAAGTGGAAGGCTTTTTCTGCATCAAAATGCTCCATCAAAACGCCCTTCGCGCCAACGAATGGGTTGAACCTCAATAGTCCACGGGCGGCTCCGGAGACAGGACATAAAGCGCCAACGACATCATCATGTGTCATTTTTATTTTTCCCATATGCGATGGTGCCACAGTGGTAGCTAGTGACATAGGCGTCTCAACTAGCTTAGGGAATCCGGTGGTCCCGGTTGTAAAACCAAGCCAAGCGACTTCATCAAAGCGTATTTGATTCTCTCTAATGATAGCAATTTTTTGATCTATCAAAGAATCGTCGATTTCAGCGGTGATAATGCTTTTAACATTGATTGTATCATCAATTGCATCGTCGCCACAGGTAAAAATAGAAGACAGATTCGGCAATCGACTACGCATGTTTGCAATCATATCAAGATAATTGAACGATCGAAACTCGGGCATGCAAACATAACCTTTTGCACCCGTCACACGGAGTAAGTATTCAATTTCTTGATCCCGCAAGGTTCGGACAACCGTTGACGATATGATGCCGGCCTTCTCGCATGCAACTAGCAGTAAAACAAGTTCTACGCGATTGGGTAGCTGAACAACAAGTACATCATCTTTCTGAAATCCTAATTCAACTAGTTTGATTGCAAGCTTGTTTATTGCATCGTTAGCTTCTTTAAATGTAAACTTATTGCCTGAGTCATCAACAAACGCAATTTTGTCAAAATATTTTTTTGCATTTTGGTCGTATAGATCTGCATAAGTAATTGGTTGCCAATAACCTTTTTCAGTGTACTCCCTAATTAGTCCATCTGTAAAACGACTAGCCCGCATAATTCCCTCCTTTTGTGTTGAAATACGGTTTCTTGTTGTTTAATCGAAAAAATTTCTGTGCCGTCAGTGCCTAGCTAAAGGTTTAGTGCCATCATCCTCACCAGTTATAAAATGATAATGAAGCGCCTAAAAACTTAATGTGTACGCATTATTTTAAGAAAAAAAAGCAATCCTTTTGTAGAAGCGTGGAAGGGTATTAGTGAATTGTATTTTGGCGTATTCATTTAGTGTTCTAGTAGCATTATTCTCAAAGCGTTCACAATTGTTTGCTGAAACTCGGGTTCCTCTATCCATTGATCACACTCAATAATCTGAATCTTGGGTTCGCAATGTTCTTTTAGAGCCTTAGTAAAGGTTCTTATAGCTACTGGATCGTCTAACGGCCGGCCCGGCCCATCAATTCTTGACCACCCTTTCAAAGGTATAAAGAACTTTACAGGTCCTCTGGATCTATTGAGCTTACCAGCAATTACCTCTGCGGCTAATTCAAGCTCAGCACAGCTAGATCTGATCTGTAGCCTTAGTTTATCTGGGCGAAAACTTTTCCTAGCGTCATATTCAGCTTTGTATCGTGATCGAGGTGGGGTAATGAAATCGAGCCCGCCAGGGACAATGATTTGTGGTAATCCTATTCTGCCTGCGCTTTCAAGTCTTTGTGGACAGGCCATCCTTGTGCCACCAACAAGTCCATCAAGAATACCGCCTGGTGATAGATCTAACACCGCGTCAAACATTCCATCACTGATCATTTCCTCCATTGCAGCATCACCTACGCCGGTAGCCATAAATACGATTACCTGATATCCAAAACTTTCTAAAAAATTTTTAATTCTTCTGACACTATCGGCGCTGAGCATCAATTCACAGAGCGCAATAGTTTTTACGGTCGGCGAATCATTTTTTTGCTTTTTGGTCCAGAAGATATCAATTTTGGACATGGCACATATTGCAGCTACCGCTTGTGCAATTAAGGTTTTTATGATATCATTAAGCCCTGCAATGTCTACCACAGTGTTCATCATGGTAATATCTTTTGTCCCAAAATATCTAGAAGCAAATCCTTTAGCGGCAGCGTTACTCGAAACCATAAACTTTGGAATACCAAACGGGAGACATTTCATGATGTCTGTTTCGATAAGAGTCCCTCCAGTCCCGCCAATTCCTAAGATTCCGCTGAGTTGTCCTTCTTCGTAAAGTGAGCGTACAATTTGTATTGCACCCTCAGTTATAATTTTATTAATTGATGGTCTGTCAGGATTACCCCATATTGTATCGATCTTCGCTCCAGCAGCACATGCAACATCTGAGCTTGTAATATCACCCGTTGCATTTGGCTTATTTCCAACACTTAAATCAATAACTATTGGCCTATGGCCATTTTTTCTAATGCAATCTCTTGCGAAAAAAATTTCTTCTGATTTTGTATCAAGCGTGCCGAGTATTATTATTGTCTTTTGCATTTATATATACCTTCTCGTTTGAACATAATTTTGCATTATGCGATGAGAAAAACAATATAAGGTAGTACCTATAATCTATTCATTAACTGGAAAAAGTCGGGTACAGGCCATATCGAGGATAGCTTCTGTTGCTGTTTTTTGCTTGGCGATAACTGTTATAGGGCGTGCTTGTACAAAAAATACATTTTGAGGAAATTCTAAGTCAGCATCAATGACCCACTCTAAATCTAATGGCAATCCATAGTGGTTTTCAGCATTTCTAGCAATCTTAGCGAGCTGGAGAATTTCTTTATTGTCTATGCATGGCAATAACTGTTTTGCTAAATCTACTGGAGCTTCTTCTACGCCCGTATTCTTTAATATAATTTGTTTTGTTTTTTTGTTTACCTGGGATTCGAGTATTTCTAATTGGGTTTTTTCGACAGAAAAAATATCTACCTTAGATATCCCCTGGACTACACTTTCGCCACAACCCCAATTCCCTTCGATAACTACCTTGCCTTTGTCTCCCGTGTTTGGATTGGCGGTAAAACCGACGCCTGCTGATCTTGCGTTTACCATTTTTTGGACTGCTACACTGATAGATCCTGCCAAAATTCCAAGCCCATTATGAAGCCTGTATGAAATACAGCGGGGGGAAAACGCACTTGCCCAGCATTTCTGAATATTTCTGAGAACGGCATCTTTGCCAATTATATTTAGGTAAGATTCATATTGCCCTGCAAAACTTGCTGTGGCGGAGTCCTCAGCGACACCGCTCGACCGCACTGCGACTGCGATTTCGCTTCTGCCTAACCTATTGGACAGCTCAGCATACGCATCTTCAATTGGCACGCGTAATTCATCAGGTATTGAGCATTCCATGATTATTTCCTGGAGATTATCTCCAAGAATGGTAAGATTTCTGATGTCTGTAAGTGACGTATCGTATTGTTCAGTAATCTGCTCGAGTCTTGCAGTTATTCCCGCAGTATGTATGAAGGCATCGTAAACTGCTGTTGAAACTGCGAAGCCAGGTGGAACAGGAAGTCCTAGTTGATACATCTCGCCTAAATTGGCACATTTGCCACCTACTAGATTGGTATCTTGCCTGCCACATTTTTCAAAGAATAGTATCTTTGGTCTTGTCTCAAGCATTGTGAAACCTCATTTAATTTTTAGTTTAATATAAAGTTGCGTAGACTTAACTCAGTATATGAATATGAGGCGGACTCTCATTTACTAGAAAAATTATGATGCGAGTTTTTGGAAATAGGAAATTTGCAGAAAGCGATCTTTAAGTTTTTATACAATTACTTAGTATTCATTTTTTTTGAAGATTTCCCAAAACTCTTTGTGCTTATTCTGCCATCCATGGCCGAATCGCTTTTCGTATAAGGGAGCATATCTATCGTACCAATGCGTCCAGAAAATGTTCTCTTTTTGTTTGTTTTCAAGAATATCGTGTAAGATATCGCTAAGATCAGATAGCTTTTCCTTTGGGACGAAATATGCTGCACCTTCTCTGAATGATTTGACTGTATCTTCTAATGTTAAAGCATGTGCAGTTAACATTATCGAGATAAATCCCTTATTATTTGCTATTTCTAAAAGTTTATACCCATTGACACCCATGATATCCAAAATAGTGACGTCAAAAGTTTTTGAATTTAGCAGCTCGACAGCCTTTTCGAAGGTTGTCGCTCTTGTTATTTCACACATTGGCAACAATTCCTCTATAGTGTCGATTATGTCTTTTTCATCGTCCACAACCAGAAGTCTCTTATTTTCCAATGCTTGTAATATATTTATGTTTCCTGAATTTGCGTTGAGACGTATAGTTTGTCCGGATTTGATTATATCTGTTGCGCTGTTTACATTGGTTATAACTGGAATTTTATATTCTCTTCCAAGAATCGCCGCATCTGACAACATACCACCATGTTCTACAATCACCCCTTTTATTAAAGGGAAAACTGTACTCCAATTCGGGCCGACTGTGGATGCTACGAGTATTTCACCTCCCTTGATTTCGCTCAATTCTTCCTGGGATAGAACAACCCTTGCGACTCCTTCTGCAATTCCTTGTGATGCAACTTGGCCTGATAAACCTAATTCATTTTTTGTCGCAATTGTAGTTGTCATTCCCAATGCTAGTTCCATTGCTATTGGATTTTTTGTTTTTAATAATAAATATGCCGCCTGATCTGGAGCGACCTTTGAAAAGAGGGGAGGTGGTATGAATTTCTTGTTTTCTTCCCAGATAGTGCGGCGTTGGCTGACGGTAAGATTTTGATTGGAAGTTCCAGCAGAATATATCAATTTTTGCACCTCTTCCGGAACCA
Source organism: Desulfatiglans anilini DSM 4660 (assembly GCF_000422285.1). Classification (NCBI taxonomy): domain Bacteria; kingdom Pseudomonadati; phylum Thermodesulfobacteriota; class Desulfobacteria; order Desulfatiglandales; family Desulfatiglandaceae; genus Desulfatiglans; species Desulfatiglans anilini. The sequence goes on along the minus strand of NZ_AULM01000060.1, from coordinate 2,112 downwards.
TGAAGAAAATGTCCTCTGATTGCTGTATTCCGCCGGAATCTTCTAATTTATGAGCTATTTGAAGCAATGCGTGACGTGTTATAGCTGTCTGCAGGATCTCACAATATTGCTTATGTTCGTGCTTCCAAGCTGCAAAAGCTCGTGCAATTTGCATGACAGTTTCAAACCATTCTTTCTGACCTATTGGGACCTTTTTTAGTAAGGCATCTTGCAGATTTTTGCGGTCTTGTATTGCATCTGTGATTTCATTATTTGGTACTGATTGTAGTTTTGAACCTGCAAACTTTTGAATGTGCGAAATTGGGATTGATGGTTTTTCGAGCCATAACGGAGATATATAATCATTTGTCGCGACGGATCGCCACCCATGGGTGTGCAAAAAGGCAGAAAAGCTTTGATACCATGTTTGTCCTTTGTCCGATTTTTTCATTTTTGAAATTACATCTTCTGGTTTATTTTCACATAGTTCAGATACCAAATCTAAGTCTATCGCCTTTTGTGCCATGGTCTGCAATTCTTGCTCAATTCCCGAGAAGGACTCTGATGCACCTAGCAATAGGTTTTGGAATGTTGCTGTTGAACTGGTAATTCCTAACATGTTTTCGCAGAGGTCTTGAAACAGGTTATATATGGTGCCAAGGCCCTGATTGAGAAAGAAAATTGTTCCGTACATTTGCTTTGTTGCATCTACTCTTTCGTCTAAGATCTTGCTCAGCTCAGTGTATGTTGCTTTATCAAATTGATAGTGTTTTATTTTTTCTGCTTTTTGTAATAGTTGTTGTTTTTCTGTGCTTATTATATGGATATAATTATTTATTATGAAATCAAGGGATTCTTTGAATTTGTTTGATCTATAGTGTGTTGCGAGTTCAGTTTTTGGCATAATAACCGACATATATGTATAACCGTTATGCGAGCGAAACATAACGTTTTTAGATGTTGGAATTGGGAATTTTTCAGCTGCGTAGGCAGCGCCCCAATTCGCACAATTCTGAAAAAACCAGTCTGACATTGGTGTGCGGGGGCGGCTTGGTGGTGTATCTTCTGCACATAGAATCCAGTACTGCGTTTCTTCCATGTCTATATCGGGATTGTATGTGTAAGCCGTATACTCATGTAAATCAGTCATTTTCCCACTCCTGTGGATAAGTGCGAAGTTTCAAGTTATAGAACTTTAAGTAGTAGTACTAGAAGCAGTATTTAGTATCTGCTACTGCACCTATTTTATTAAGGCCTTGCAAAATCTTCTCGGGCGTAAACGGCGTAGAGAGGAGCCTGATGCCGACGGCATCGTAGATGGCGTTGGCGATGGCCGCCAAAATGGCGGAGACGTAGCCTTCTCCGACTTCCTTGGTACGATAGGGCTGCCCGACCCTGTATTGCTCCGTGATCACGTCGATATGCTCGGAGGGGGCGATGTTCCGGATGCAGGGCATCCGATAGTCGAGCCAGTTCGGGTTGAGTGTCCGCCCCTCTTCCATCATGATCTCTTCCATGAAGGCATGCCCGAGCGCCATGGAGACCTGTCCGTCGATCTGCCCTTCGACCAGGAGCGGGTTGATAGGGAAACCGCAATCGTGGGCGGTGACAGCCCTCAGGAGCCTGACCTTCCCCGTCTCGGTGTCCACCTCCACCTCCGCCGTCTGGGCATCGAAGGCATAGTTTTCCGTCCACCTTCCCTTGGTCGTAGCCAGGCTCGGATGCGTTGGTTCATCCCTCATGGTCCGCCAGTGGCCCTCTCCGATGATCGGATCCCCTCTGCGCGTCTGGATGCTCAGCGCCACCAGATCCCTGTAGGTAAGCGCCTTGCTGGGGGACCCCGCCACATAAACCTTCTTGTCCTTCAGCACCAGGTCATCGATGCTCGCCTCGAGCTGCTGAGACGCGAGTTCGAGGAGTTGTTTGCGGACATTGCCGGCCGCCACCCGTGTGGCATTTCCGCACACGTAGGCGTTGCCGCTGATCCAGGAACCGATGTCCACGGGCGTCGTTTCGGTGTCCGCGGCGATCACCTGGATCTCCTCCATCGGGATCTTCAACTCCTCGGCCACAATCTGCGAATGAATCGTTTCGGCCCCCTGCCCGATATCCAGCGCACCGGTCAGGAGCGTC